>CAYYMT010000044.1:0-26868 GCA_964472715.1 uncultured bacterium
CGGTGATGACGTGAAGAAAATAAGTGAAGGCACATTGGTGGAAAGTCCCAAAAATATTCCTCACGGTTTCAAAAATAATTATGATACAGATGCCAATATATTGGTGATCAAACATTTATCAACAAAATAAAAAGGGGAAGCCGGTGTTGCAGCACCAAACTTCCCTAACTTTTAAATAAAGTCAACGCAATTTACAAAAGATTGCACAAAAAAAGGAGATTTAAAAATGAGTATGTTTTGTTTTCAATGTCAGGAAACTGCCAAAAATCAAGGATGTACAGTCAAGGGAGTTTGTGGAAAACCTGAACCCACCGCAAAACTTCAGGACCTGTTGATTCACACTTTGAAAGGTATTTCACTGATCAGTGAAACAGCCGGCAAAGTGGAAAAAGAAGTGGGACAATTTATAATCGAATCTTTGTTCATGACCATTACCAATGCCAATTTCAATGATTTGCATATTACTAAAAAAATCAATGAGGCCGTGGAATTGCGGGACGCGTTGCTGAAAAAGTACAATATCAACGGTCTAACCCATGATTCCGTGACATGGCAGGAACCGGAAGAAAATTATGTGGTCAAAGCCGCGGCTGTAGGCATATTGTCAACAGAAAATGAAGAGGTGCGTTCTCTCAGGGAAACGTTGATAATTGGATTAAAAGGCATTGCTGCATACGCTGATCATGCCTTAGTTCTGGGATATTCTGACGATGCAATTTTTGAATTCATCGTTGAAGCCCTGGCTTCCACAACAAAAGACCTGGAATCCAATGAGATGATAGGCATGGTTCTGAAAGCCGGTGAGTTTGCTGTCAAAACAATGGCCCTGCTGGACAAAGCCAATACTGAAACCTATGGAAATCCGGAAATTACAGAAGTCAATATCGGCGTCAAAGACAATCCCGGCATCCTGATCTCCGGCCACGACCTGAAAGATATGGAACAATTGCTGGAACAAACCAAAGGCACCGGCGTGGACGTTTATACCCATAGCGAAATGCTGCCGGCTAATTACTATCCCGCCTTCAAAAAATATGACCATTTTGTGGGCAACTACGGTAATGCCTGGTGGAAACAGAAAGAAGAATTTGACTCCTTTAATGGCCCGATCCTGATGACAACAAATTGTATTGTGCCGCCAAAAGAAAGCTACAAAGACCGCATTTTTACCACCGGAAATGCCGGCTTTACCGGTGTCAAACACATCAAAGAAGTTGATGGCAAAAAAGACTTCTCTGAAATTATCGAACTGGCGAAAAAATGTGATTCCCCGATTGAAATAGAAAAAGGAACCATCATTGGTGGTTTTGCGCATAACCAGGTCATGGCACTGGCTGACAAAGTTGTGGATGCGGTCAAATCCGGTGCAATTAAGAAATTCGTGGTTATGGCAGGATGTGACGGCCGGTTTAAGAGCCGTGAATATTTTACAGAAATTGCTAAAAAATTACCTCATGACACTGTCATTTTAACTGCCGGTTGTGCGAAATACAGATATAATAAATTGGATCTTGGCGATATCGGCGGAATTCCGAGAGTTCTCGATGCCGGACAGTGTAATGATTCCTATTCCCTGGCGGTAATTGCCATGAAACTCCAGGAAGCCTTTGAATTGGAAGATATCAATGATCTGCCACTTGCCTTTGATATTGCCTGGTATGAGCAAAAGGCTGTAGCAGTGCTACTGGCGCTCCTGCACCTTGGATTCAAAAAAGTTCGCATCGGGCCAACCTTACCGGCATTTTTGTCTCCCAATGTGGCAGAAGTTCTAATTAATACCTTTGATTTGCAGGTAACCGGAGAAGTCGAAGAAGATATTGAAAAAATAATGGCAGAATAAACCTGCTGATATATACCCCCAAAAACGCTCCCATTCCCTCGGGAGCGTTTTGTTATTGTATTAGAAAGCAATAATAACTCAAATCCTTACTACTAAATATTTTTTACCAACTTTACAATAATTGCCTAATATTATATTCTCCGGTATAATATTTGCAAAAAAATCAATTATTTCGGTTATAAAATTTGTTATTCAAAAAGGAAATAAATTAGATGAAAAGATTACAATCTGAAAATCTTAAACTAGCCGCTTCTTTAAAGCTCAGTTTCGGCATTGATGACTTGCCCAAAGCCATTGACGGCCTGCTGAGAAGTTTAAAAAAATCAGAGGTTCCGCCGCTTATTTATATGAAAGGAAAAACCTGTACGGGATGTTCTGTATCATTGCTGAATTTTACCAGGCAATCGCCATCCAAACTGATTATTAATCATGACAATCTCGTCACTACCGGCGGAAATATATCACCTTACAATATTGCTATTGATCTGATCCGGCGCTACACCTCCGGCAAAATCGGGCCTTACTTTTTTGCCCTGGAAGGATCGATCCCAAAAATTCCCGCCGATTGTTATATGTCAAACCGCCCTGTCTCCGATTGGGTTTTGCGGGCCGGAAAGACTTGTCTCAGCGCCCTCTCCTTTGGTAATTGTGCCGGCGGTGAAAATCCCAGCAGCGCCAGCGGGTTTAATTCCAACAATATGAGCCTGGAGGAATTCTTTAATCAGGAAGGTATTGATAAACCTGTCATTCATGTTCCCGGTTGTCCTGTGGGCCAGGAACACATTGTTAACCTGATCATCCACCTGGTTAAGAATCAGTTCCCACATATTCTTGATAATAAAAAAGAAAAGAACTATACAGTTAAAACTGTCTAAGAGCGGCATCGAATCAAATATTACGTATAATTTTTCTATTGAATAATAGTTCAGGAACCAATAGTTTTGAACAATTATTTAAAAAGGGAATTATGGAACCAAAATTAACAAAATATTTTACGGCATTAACAAAAATAAAAAACGGTAATTATGATGTTAAATTTGAAAAGCCCGATGAACTGGGGCAATTAATTGAAAAAGTTGCCGGACTCACCCGCTCAAAACTGGAGGAATCCAATAAATTATTTAAAATTACCGAAAAAATTAATGGCGTTGTGGACCTGGAAGATGTCTGGAATCATGTCTATGACTCCTTCAAAACCATCATTCCCTATGACAGAATCGGAGTCTCACGCCTGGTCGGGGGCAATACTACAGTGCGGGCCTGCTGGTTCCGGTCGGAAGCGGACAATGTGAAGATAACCCGTGGCTACAGCGCCCCTTTGCACGGTTCCAGTTTAGAAAGGATCATCGAAACCGGCGAACCGCGCATTATCAATGACCTCGAAGAATATTATCGGCAACACCCGAACTCCCATTCCACAAAACTGATCCTGGCGGAAGGCATGCATTCCAGTTTGACTTGCCCGACTTACGCCCTGGGAAAACCCACCGGTTTTATATTCTTTTCCTCTATGGAAAAAGATAAGTATCGTGACGCTCATGTGGGCCTTTTTCAGCAAATCTCCAATCATCTGGGGATCATTGTAGAAAAATCCCGCATTATGGAGCGACTAAAAGAACTGGATGAACTGAAAAATCAATTTTTGGGTATTGCCGCCCATGACCTGCGCAGCCCCGCCAATCTCATTAAATATCATATCAATATCTGGAAAGAGGGTTACCTGGGTGAATTTTCGCCGCAGCAGAAAAACACCATGGAGATCATCGAACGCAATTGCGATCGTATGCGAAAATTAATCGATGATTTACTGGATTTGAGCGCCATTGAATCCGGTGAGATATCCATCAATAAAACAGAAACAGACTTTGTGAAAATGGTCACCGACTATTTTGAAAACACAAAACATCTGCGGGAAGAAAAATCAATTAATGTCAAACTGGACATTGACGACCAGATACCAACTATCAAAATCGATCAGGACAGAATTCTGCAGGTTATTGAAAATTACGTCTCCAATGCAATCAAATATTCCAATCCCGGCACAGAAGTTACCTTCAAAATCGAAAAGTTAACCAATCATCTGAAAGTATCCGTGATCGACCAGGGGCAGGGAATTTCACCGGAAAACCAGAAAAAATTATTTACCAAATTCGGTAAAGCCGGTGTCAAACCCACAGGCAAAGAAAAGAGTACCGGTCTGGGTTTGTTTATTTGCAAAAATATTATTGAAAAACATGGCGGAAATGTCGACGTGACATCGGAGGTTGGCAAGGGATCATCTTTTAGTTTCACATTACCGGTGGAATGAAATGGAATATAAAAATTTGAGTACTGGTCAATCATCAAAATTATATCTATATGTTTTATAATGGGTAAGAAACTACCTCGTTTTTTTTAAACTGTTAAACTCTTTCAGAGTTTTAAAAATGTTTGTTTTTTCATCAAGGAAAAAAGAAGATAGTTGGTTTAATCTACTCACGACCATTAATATAGAGCTTTTTTTATATTTTAGCCAGTATTCTCATTGTCATCGATTCCTTTTTTTGGTTTGAGGGTTCTTTCGCTGTCAGATGGTTTTAAATTGATTTAGTCCTGTCAAATTCCTATTATCTTATAAATGTGTTTAATTACAAAAAAATATTTCCTGAGAATCACTTTATTTTTCCTGGCCGTTAATATTCTTTTAATAGCCGGTGACCTGCAAATTTATACTGAGGAATGGAAACCAATCAGTTTTTCCGAGCAGGACTCTTTGCAAGGATTAGGCGTGGAAGTTGTTCAGGAAATCATGAAACTACAAAATATACATGGTGAAATAAATATCGTGCCCTGGGCGCGAGGCTGGCAGATCATTAACACCCGCCCCAATACCATTCTTTTTACCATGACCATTACACCGGATCGTGTAAAAAAATTTAAACTCATCGGCCCGGTGGCAATCGGCAAAACCAATTTTTATTGTAAAAAAGGAAGCGGCATAAAGATCAACTCCCTGGCAGCAGCAAAAAAAGTCCCCCGGATTGGCGTTTATAAATCAGCTGTGGAAGAGCAATACCTGACCCAGCATGGATTTAAAAACCTGGAAGCCACATCTCTGCCTCTGCATTCCGCAAAAAAATTAATGCACGGCCGCATTTCCATCTGGTGCAATGCCGATCTGACAGCTCCGGCAATTCTAGCCAAAGCCGGCTATTCCATTGATGATGTGGAAAAAGTTTACACCCTTCGCCAAAATCACCTCTATATCGCCTTCTCTGCGGCAACACCCGATAGCATCGTCAAAGAATGGAAAAAAAGTTTGCAGGCTATCAAAGAAGACGGAACCTTTACAAAAATTTACAACAAATGGTTGCCGGATAAAAAACCACCTTTGTACACAAAAATGATCAACCGAATAAGCCATCAGTCATCTACCAAAATTCCTGAGACAAAATTTAAATAATTTAAATTTTTAGATAAAATTTTTAAATATTTTTAGGTTGATTTATACTAATTATTTTGCCTAATATTACAGGCTTGAAATTTGCCGCACCCGGCTACCTAAAAAATGAGGAAATGTCATGAGATACAAAGTGTTACTGATCGAAAGTAATGAAAAAATTCGCAAAAAAACCAAGGAGCAATTAATCCGGAGAGGCCTGTCAGTAATTGATGCGCACTATTTTAATGACGGACTAAAATTACTCCGCCAGATCGGCGATATTCAAATTGTGCTGGTTAACTGGAAAATACGCCAATCAGAAGAAGATGCCATAGAAATCACCGGCGAAAGGATTTTCGAAGAGATCATCAAACGCCGTCCGGAAGTGAATATATTTCTCTTCACCCAGGAAAAAGACCCCCGTAAAATCAAAGGCCACGGTATGATCAGCGGTTATTTTTTCAAAATGGATTTTGACTACGATGATATTAAACGAAAAATATCAGCCGCCATTGAAGAAAAAAGCCAGACCCCTTTTTATGACGAATTGGTCAAATACGCCAATAAATCCAATGATTCCTGGCATACACCGGGACATTCATCGGGTGATTCCGTCAAGAATTCTCCCTGGGTCAAAGATTATTATCAATTTTTCGGTCACAATATGTTTGCCTCGGATATTTCTGTCTCTGTGCCTTCTCTGGATTCGCTGCTGGCGCCCAAACCGGGCGGTGTAATCGATCGGGCCCAGCGGCTGGCAGCCCGCGCCTTTCAGGCCAAAAAGACATTTTTCGTCACCAATGGCACATCCACCTCCAATAAAATCATTTTACAGACCCTGCTGAAACCGGGTGATGCCATTCTTCTGGACAGAAATTGCCACAAATCCGTACATTACGGAATTATTGCCGCCGGCGCCGAACCGATTTACATGCTGCCTTCAGTCAATAACAAATACGGTATTTTCGGTCCGATTCCCAAGAAGCGTATTATTGATAAAATGGATACAGCCATTGCCCAGGGCAAAAAAGTAAAGGCGATGATCATCACCAATTGCACTTATGACGGCCTGATCTATGATATTAAATCCATTGTCAAAGAAGCTCACCAGCGCAATATCAAAGTGATCGTGGATGAAGCCTGGTTCGGATACGCCAATTTTCATGCTAATTATTATCCCACTGCCATGGCCGCCGGTGCTGATTACGCCACCCAGTCCACCCACAAAACCATGAGCGCCTTTTCACAGGCTTCCATGCTCCATGTCAATGATCCCGATTTTGAAAATACCGAAGAATTTTTTATGGAAAATTATATGATGTACACATCAACATCACCGGGATATCCCATGGTGGCTTCTTTGGATGTGGCCCGCAAGCAGATGGTGATGGAAGGATACAAATTATTGTCCAATGCCCTGGATCTGGCAAAAGACCTGCGGGAGTCCATCAATTCTTTGGATGGATTTTCCGTGCTGGACTTGAAAGAACTGATCTCCGATGAAATCAAAAATGACAACATTCGCCACGACGATACAAAAATCACAGTCGATATTTCCGGCAGCGGATATACAAATAAAGAAATTGAAGCCGCTTTATCGGAAGATTTTGGCATACAGATTGAAAAGTCCACCTTCAATACCATTACTTTTCTGATAACCATCGGCACAACCCGCTCCAAAACCAACCGGCTCTTTTTAGCCCTGGAATCGCTGTCAAGAAAAGGTAAAAAATCCAAAACTCCCAAGCGGTCAAATACTATTAAATTGGTGCTTTCAGATTTAAAGTACCTCCCGCGGCATGCCTTTTATTGTGACGGCGAATTGATTGATATTCGTGATGCGGAAAATAAAATATCAACAGTAATGGCGGTTCCTTATCCGCCGGGAATTCCGATCCTGATCCCCGGCCAGATCATTACCAAAGAAATCATTAATTACCTGACCCAGTTGACGGAAAAAGGCGTAGAAATTCACGGTATGGATAAGAACAATATTAAAGTAGCCACAGCCGAAGAAGAACAAACTCTTCAGGAGGAAGGGTATTTGATTGATTGACAAACATCCTTGCGAATGCCCGTGACAGTGTCCTTCGCAATGGTTGTTTTGGATAAACTTAAAGGTATGAAATAAATATGGATAGTTTTGGAATCTGGTCGCTTGTTCCGGCAATTATAACAATTGTCCTGTGCTATAAAACACGAAAAGTCCACTGGGCGCTGTTTTTTGGCGTGATTGCCGGCGCCTTTATATATTCAGCGGATTTTTTCCTGGGGCTCAAACAACTGGGCACTTACATCTATCAGAGTTTTACTGATGCCGAGAGATTAAAGATAACCTTTTTTATTCTCATGATATCCGCCATGCTGAAAGTGCTGTCAGAAACCGGTGCCTCGGACAAACTCGGCCACTACCTGGGTGAAAAACTAAAAAGCCAACGAAAATCACGACTATTCGCCTTTTTTATCAGCCTGATGCTTTTCATCGACGATTATGCCAATGTTCTGATCACCGGCGCATCATTTTCACCGGTTTTTAAAAAGAACAAGCTATCCACTTTTAAACTGGCTTATTTTATTGATGTAATTGCTTCGGTTTCATCGATCATGCTGATCTCCACCTGGGCGGCCTTTGAAATTTCACTCATCAGCGGCGCCACCAAAGGTATTCTGGACCAATCGGCAGTGACCATTTTTTTCGCATCCATCCCCTATCACATATTCACAATTCTGAATATTATTTTTGTTTTTCTGATAGCCTGGTTTGGCCATTGGTTTTACAGAAAAAAGGTCAAAAAAATCCGCCGTCCCTCATTCACCAAACAAAAAAGAACCGCGCGCAAACGGGATATGCTGGTGCCCTTTTCAGCTTTGCTGGTCACGGCGGTTTTAGGAATGTTCATTGGCGGCTACTTGCTAACGCCCCCAACTGGCCGGACAGACCTGGTCTCCATTATCGGCAATGCGCCCTCTATTGATGTGCTGAATATTTCCGTGATAATTGCATTGTTTCTGCTGACAATTATGATCTTCCGGGATAAAATTTTGACACAAAAAGAATACACAAACTACTTGTGGCAGGGCATCAGGGAATTAATACCCACCGGGCTGGTGATCATATTAGCCAAAGGATTGGAACTGGTAACCATTGATTTACAGACCGGATATTTTATTTCCAATGTCTTCAGGAATTTTATTACACCTGATTTTCTTCCCCTGTTCATATTTATTATGGCAGCCCTGGTCACTGTGGCCAGTGGTTTCAGTTGGAGTTCAATGGTACTGATCATGCCGATTGCAGCCCAAATGGCAGCCGGCGCTGTAGCGGAAGTTGTTTATGCAGTGGTGGCTGCCACTATTTCCGGCGCAATTCTGGGGGCGCAATTGATTCCCTATTCCGATAAAGCGATCATGTCATCAGCCGCCTGCAAAATTTCCCCTCTTGACCATATCAAAACACAGATGCCACAAATTTTGTTTGTAGCCGGGTTGACGCTGATTGGTTATATATTATTGATCTATCTCCCTATCGGATTGGTGTATGCTGTTGTGCTGGTATTAATGGCCCTTGGGTATAGCGTGTTTGTCAGAATTACAGCAGTGAAAAAACAATCGGGAACAATACCCGTGGAGTGAATCAACCGCATTGATTCAAAAAATCATCCTTCTGTAAAAAATCCCAACTTGAATTTTAGTTCCAATTCCAATAAGTTGAACTATTGTAATAAAATCAAAAGAGAAAGGATATATTGCCCGAATGCTCATTTTAGCGATCTAAAGGCAATAACAACAAAATGAATGTATTGATCACGGGAACCAGTTCGGGGATCGGTCACGGATTGGCCAAAGAATTCATAAAACGCAGCGCCAATATTTGGGGCATCAGCCGGCGGAAAGTTAATGATTTCGCCAAGGCGCAAAACTATCATCATCTGAATTTGGACTTAACCGATTTTGACCGGGTGAAAAAGGAAATTCCAGGATTCATCGGTCAATTAAAGCGCTTTGATCTGGTTATTCTAAACGCCGGGGTTCTGGGCGATATCAAATGGATGAAGGAAATCGGTGTGTCGGAAATGAAACGGGTGATGGATATCAATGTCTGGGCCAATAAAGTACTGTTGGACCTGCTGTTTAAAAATGTTCAGGAAATCAAACAAGTAGTAGGCCTTTCCTCAAAAGCATCTCTGCGCAGTTCGCCCGGCTGGGGGCCCTACTCCATGTCCAAAGCAGGACTGAACATGCTGATGAATATTTATTCCAAAGAATACCCGGAAACCCATTTCAATGCTTTTGCGCCGGGATTGGTTGACAGCGAAATCCAGGAAACCATCTACAACATCAAAGAAACCGATAAATATCCCACTATCAAACGCCTGCAAAACGCCCGGTACACTGAAAAAATGCCGGAGCCGGATAATGCCGCCGCCATGCTGATCGCGGGCATGGAAAAAGCATTGGACTATGAAAACGGCAGTTTTGTTGATGTAAGGGAGATGCAAGTGTGAGCATTAGTTGCCTAAATGCTATTCATATACAAGATCAATCAATAAAAACATCTTTAAGTCACGGAATATTCACTAACTTTTATTTGCAATTCATTAAATAAAACCTTAATGTAAAGCTATTCATAATCATACCTAATATGGAGGATAAAATGAGGTTGAAAATAACACTGTTGGGATTACTCTGTTTAACTGTCCTTTCCTGTACATTGCTGGAAGAGGTCAATACATCCGATGCTTTTTTGGAATTATACGGCACCAATCCTTATAATATTTATGATGGCGGCGCCAATGGCACAGACGGCAATGATGATGACATTCTTTCCCAGGGCGAAAGTGTTCGAATACAGATCAGGACAAAGAATACCGGCGAAGAAAAAGCCGATGGAGTTACCGTAAAGATTACCACAAGGGATGAATACCTCTCCATAATCAATGGTTCTCAACAGACCCTGGGTGACATGGAAGTCGGTCCAATTTATGAGACGCCCGATGCCAATACCAATGCCAGCATACTGGTTGCAGCCCTGCCGGGAACACCCAACGGCCACATTGCTGAATTTGAGGTGGAATTTAAAGATGATATGAATAATAAATGGGATGATGAATTTAACATGGTGGTCGAACCTACCGGCGCTTCAGTGGGCTTGTATGGAACGAATCCCTATAATATTTATGATGGCAGTGCTAATGGCGCCAACGGCAATGATGACGAGCAGGTCGCTGCCGGCGAAACCTTCCGGGTTAACTTGCGTTTTCGCAATCAGGGCAGTGCCAAAGCCATGATGGTCAGAATGCTGGCACGAACAGACGACGAGTATGTTTCCGTCATCGATGATTCCACCTACACTTTTGGTGATATGGAAGTGGGGCCGATCCACAAGACACCGGAGGCCAATACCAACTCCGCCCTGATGCTTTCTGCCGCTGCCAATACACCATCGGGCCACACTGCTGATATTGACGTGATCTGTACAGATAAATTCAATAATCAATGGACTGACCGGTTTACGGTCATTGTTCAATAATATCCGATAAACAGCTTATATAACGCCGGGTGTAATTATTTCATCCGGTGTTTTTTTATATAAATATTTGCAGAAATATAAAACTTTTGTAAATATTACCAAATGGATTGACAAAACCCAACTTTATGGTGACGATATAATTTATGCAATACAATTCCGCGCTCCCGGTATACCAACACCATCCTGTTCAAATAATCACAATATTTTTTATTCATTTTTATCTCAACGTGCTAAAAATAACCTTATTTCCTTTTTTGTGATGTATCGCATATTATTTGGACACCAAAGTGTATTATATTCACACCCGACAACGAAATAAGAATTGAAAACACGAATATGATGAAAACTAACAATAAACTAAAAATGGAGTTGAAAATGATGAAAAAATTAATCCTGGCAATGTTGATGATGTTAACAGTGATGTTTGCAGAAAAGTATGACAGTTATTTTGACAATGGAAATGTAAAACCCCTGGTATTTTCCGTCATGGACTCAAAAAATGAAGCGGAAAATCCAAACTCTGATGTAACCACCAACTTTCACCTGACCCTCTTTTCCGGACGGGTTAAAAATGTTCTGGGTTTACAGTTGGGACTGATCAGTAATGATGTTGCCAACGACTTTATCGGTTATGACGGTACTTTTATCTACAGTCGTGTTGGCGGTAACTATGCCGGTTATCAGACCACCGGTCTTGTCAACCGCGTGGAAGGTGAATTCACCGGCATTCAGGAATCCGGTATCTACAGTTATATTGGAGAAAATCTACTGGGATTCCAGACAGCAGGTATTATTGGAAAAGTTATGGGCGATGTCAAAGGCGCGCAGTTTGCCGGTATTATCAATGAAGCAAAAGATGTGACCGGAGCACAGTTCAGCGGAATCGTCAACAAGGCTGATGATGTTGAAGGCGCACAGTTCACAGGTGTTGTTAATAATGCTAAAGATGTAACCGGTATTCAGTCTTCCGGTATCGTCAATAATGCCGGCCACGTGAAAGGTATCCAGATCGGTCTGGTCAACCGCAGTAAAAAACTGGACGGAATCGCCATCGGACTGGTCAATGTTTCTGAAGAAGGCTCAGTACATGCCATTGGCTGGGCAGGCGGCGCTGTTGATTATCAGGCCGGATTGAAATTCGCTCCCAATGATTACTGGTATACAATCCTGACTTTTGGTGATATTCAGAATGATGGCGATCTGGGTGACAATCACACTTTCCAGAGTTATATGGGGTTGCAGTATCCGGTGATGTCAAAGGTGTACGTCGCTGCCGACATCGGTACCGGTATCGCCCTTCCCTATAATGTGGAACAATGGGAAAATGAAGAAGATATCTGGGGAATTTTTGAAGCCCGGGTTTCCGTTGGTTATAAAATATTTGACAGACTAACAGTCTTCGGTGGTGTTTCCCAGTCTTACTACGGACATGGAGATGATGAAAAATTTGATGACTTTGAAGAAATTGAAAGAACCCGTCCCTTTTTCGGCATCCAGTTCTAAATTTAACATACGCAACCATCACATTTCAGCCTCGCAAATTATTGCGGGGCTTTTTTTATTCGGGTGATTCTGTATCCAGTCGCCGTAATTCCTCACTGATCAGTTTTTTCTGTTCCTGACGATTTTTATAATCATGCATCAATTCCATAATATCATCGCCGGATTGTGGCGCGTTTTTTATTTTGATGCGAATCTCGCTGATCTCTTTGTCTACTTTATTGAGGATGATCTTTTCAATACAATCCATTGCCAATCCCATCAAAATTTCGTCATCTTTATTTTCCAGTGTTTCCATATCCGCGATGGTTCTGGAAAGCAGACTGCGCTCGGCTTTAGTCCAGTCATAATTATACAGCGCTTCCGAATTGATGGATTTGTCTGATTCCATCCGGTGCAGTAAAATTTGCAGAATTTTTTTAGCGATGGGATGCTGAAAATTTTCCTGATCGATATGATGAAATATGAAATCTATAACCGATTCATTTTGCAATAATACCAATTGCAGGATAGAAAATTCCGCCCGGTCCACAGCTGTTTTAATTTCCGGTATTTTTGTCTCTTCAGATTGGGACTGATCTTTATCAAACCTTGCCGACCGGTTTCGCCGGCCCAGATAATATTTTATCTGACCAAAGAGTCGTTCTTCATTAATGCTCATACTTTCCGCCAGATTCTTAAGAATAAAATCCCGCACAACATTGTCTTCCACTTCGGAAATTTCTTTGACAATTCGCTCGATAAAGGTGCTCTTTTCCACTGGTGACTGGAGTTTTTCCTGGTTCCTGTCCAAGATGAATTTAATGAAATCCGGCGCTGTCTCAATTTTTTGTAAAAAAGCTTCCGGGCCCTGTTCAATTAGATAAGAATCCGGATCATCTTTTTCCGGCAACATGATGACATGGACATCAAACCCGGCTTTGAGAAATATAAACCCGGCCCTGACAGTGGCTTTCTGGCCTGCTTCATCCCCATCATAACAGAGGTAAACTTTCCTGGTAAACCGCTTCAAAACCCGGGCATGGCCGGATGTGAGGGCGGTACCGGAACCGGCGACGACATTTTTGAAACCGGTCACAAAAAGCCTCAAAAAATCAGTATACCCCTCCACAACAATGGCGTATTCCTGCTTGCGAATGGCATCCTTACTGACTTCAAAACCGAATAAAATGTCGCTTTTATTATAAATTTTTGTTTCCGGCGAATTCATATATTTCGCCGGATCCTCAGGATCCATGGCGCGGCCACCAAAGGCAATGGTGCGGCCGGAAATATTCTTGATCGGGAACATGATGCGATTGCGGAACCGGTCAAAAAAACCGGAACCGTCCTTGCGTTCAATAAAAAGCCCGGAAAGTTTCAATAGTTCATTGTTATAAACTTTACGGTTAATATTTTTCAGCAAGTCATCCCATGACGATGTCGCATATCCGATCGTAAACTTCCTGATCACCTCATCGGTAAACCCGCGGTTGTGAAGATACTGCAGGGCTGTCTTGCCTTTAGCAGAAAATAATTGTTTGTGATAGCGCGTTTTCGCATGTTCATGCAATTCATACAATTGCGAAATCACACTGGCTTTAACGCCATCATCATCGCCTTTTTCCCAGGTAATCGGAATGTTGTACCGCTGGGCCAGTTTTTTAAGGGCTTCGACAAAATTAATTTTATCGTATTCCATAACAAAAGTGATGACGTTTCCGGAATTGCCACAGGAAAAACAGCGGTAAATTCCTTTGGATGGCGAAACACTCATGGATGGTTTATGATCGTCGTGAAAGGGACAGAGACCAAAATAGTTGGCGCCCCGGCGTTTTAATGTCACCACTTCAGATACAACATCCAGTATATCCGCGCGCGCTTTGATCTGTTCTATGGTTGATTCCGGTATTTTTACCAAACTACTCTACTCCCTTTTTCAGCTCTGCTTCTTTCAAATGGTCTCCCGATTGTCATCGGGACAGGTACGACCTTTGAAATGGTGTTTCCGAGGATTGCTTTGTTGCAAAAAACTTCATTCATTGCTTCTCTTTCTCCATGATTCAAGGTATACCCAGGGTATCAACCATTGCGAAGGTCTTGGACCATTCGCAAGGTTTCCGGCTCTACTCCTTTCAAATGGTCTGAAAGACCTTTGAAATGGTGTTCCTGAGGATTACTTTGCTGCAAAAAATTCCTATTCATTTCTCCAAATATAGTCTTCAATTTTTTCCAATTCTTTGTCTATCTCAAAATTTTTAAAAGCTTTTAAATAATTTTCAATATTACCAAAAGTTTCAATATAAAAATCCTGACAAATTAACGAACAATCATCCAATCTGGAAATAGAACAATATTTTTTTTGAAATTTAGTTTTAGGATTATTGTGAATATAATGTGCAATTAAGTTATAATAGTTCACATTATCGATTTCGCGGGTTTTGAGTCGTCCTTCAAAAATAGTACCTGATCTGTTATATTTACGATTAAAATATTGTGCATACCGGTTAAATATATATTGAAACCATTTTGCAATTTGTTTTTCACTAATTTGCTTTATAAAAAAATGGTAGTGATTTGGCATAAAGGCAAAAGCATATAAATAAAAATATTTTTTGTGGTCTGACATTTTTATATAATGCATCAACTTTTTATAATCATCTTCGGTGTGGAAAATTTTTTCTTTATTGCAGCCACGATTGTAGATATGGTAATATTTATTTATTTCTGTATGCATCAGCTAACTCCACTCCTTTCAAATGGTCTCCCGATTGTCATCGGGACAGGTAGGACCTTTGAAATGGTGTTCCTGAGGATTACTTTGCTGCAAAAAAATCTCATTCTTTGCTTTTCTTTCTTCGTGCTTCAAAGTATATCCAGGGCACCAACCATTGCGAAGGTCTATGACCATTCGCAAGGTTTCCAGAGTAGAAACCATTACGAAAGTCTTTCTGTCGGATTGCAAGATTTACTAGAATTTTACGATCGTAGCGCCGGCGCCACCGCGATCAATATTATCAAAATAATATTCCCGTACGCCGGGATAATTGCGTAGTAAATTTTGAGTCATCTGCTGCAGCGCACCGGTTCCCTTGCCATGAATGATCTGCACTTCCGATAATCCTGATAAAAGTGCTTTATCGAGATATTTTGTCAGTTCCGTTTCCGCTTCATCATATCGCATACCCCGCAAATCCAGTTTATAGTTGATATCGCTGTCATAATTCACCGAATGATTGATGCGATTGAAATCCGCTTTTGTTTGTTTTTTCTGAATGGGCGTGATATTACTGCGGTCCACCCACAGGGTTTTGCCATCAATATCGACACTGACCTTGGAACTGTTTTTCTGCACCTGTAAAATTACCCCCTCTTTGCCAAAGCCCTTTAATTCGATCCACTGTCCCTGTTTTAATTCCTCTTTACTGGTTTTTCGCTTTTTTTCCAGTTGCTTTTTCGCTTTTTTATTTTCAACCCGCTTCTCCAGATTTTTCACTTCTGTCTGGGCCTTTTTGATGGTATCTTTCCGGGCATTTGTCTCTTTAATTTCACGGACTGTATTTTCAATTTTGGAACGGGCCTCATTGAGCAGTTCTTCCAGTTTGTCCTCTTTCTGATCAATGATCTTACTCTCTTTTTTACGAATGGATTTCAGTTTGGAATTGTATTCTTCCACCAGGTTGTCCAGGGTCTTCTTGTTGCGCTCCAGGTCTTTCTTTTTCTTTTCCAATTCGGTCTTTTCTCGGTCAATTTCGATAAGCAATTTTTCCACTTTGACCTGACCTTTCCCAATAATATGGGTTGCCCGTTCAATGATCTTTTTGTCCAGGCCCATGCGTCTTGCGATTTCCAGCGCATAGCTGGAGCCCGGCATACCGGCGCGGAATTTATAAGTGGGTGAAAGATTATCAGTATCAAAATCCATGGCGGCGTTCATAACATAATCGGTGTTATCGGCAAAGGCTTTCAGTGAGCTATGATGGGTAGTGGCAATGGTAAAAGCGCCTTTTTCACTGAATTTTTCCAAAATGGCCTGTCCCAGTGATGACCCCTCAATGGGATCGGTGCCGGTTCCCAATTCATCGATCAAAATCAGTGTGTAAGGTGTCATATGGTCCAGAAAATCCACCAGATGGGAAATATGGGAAGAAAAAGTCGACAGGCTTTCTTCAATGGATTGAAAATCACCAATATCAGCGTGAAAAGTATCAAAATAGGGAATTTTGCTCTCCACTTCTGCCGGAATATGTAAGCCGGCCATGGCCATTTTCATCAGCAGCCCGACAGTTTTCATGGCTACTGTTTTTCCACCGGCATTGGGGCCGGTGATCAGGACCACTTTCGTTTTGGCATTGATCTTAAAATCCAAGGGCACAACCTCTGTCACCAGGGCCAGTAAGGGATGACGCGCGCCGCGAAGTTCAAATTCCCGGTCCTCTTTGGAGATAATTGGCGGCGATGAATTAAATTCCCGTGAAAATTGCGCGCAGGAGCGCAAGCAATCCAGTTGGGATAAATTATATATATTATTATTAATATCATGAAAAGAAGGCCGGATTCTGTCGGTTATCCTGGTCAGAATTTTGCGAATCTCATCTTTTTCGTCATCTTCCAGGTCTTTGAGTTTATTATTGATCTCTACCATGACCATAGGCTCAAGGTAAACAATATTGCCGGCAGTCGAGCGTCCGTGGACCACACCTTTGATCTTGCGCTTGGCTTCGGCTTTCAGGGGAAGAACCAGCCGGCCGTTACGAATGGTGGGATTACTTTCAAACAACCAATTGCCTTTGGCCGCGATCCCCATCATCCGGTCCATTTCTTTTTCCAGTTTGGTCATCAATCGTGAAATATTACTGCGAATGTCCGCCAGCTTAGCGCTGGCAGTGTCACGTATTTCATTGTCATCCGTCAGAATATTGGTGATTCCGGACTTGACTGGATTCAACGCGTTGAGTTGACTCATGATGGAATCCAGCGGCTGTAGTTCCGCTTTGTGTTTCTGGTAATGCTTTTTGATATGACGCACCTGGTCAAGTATTAAACGTAAATGGTGAAGCGTGTCAGTGCTGAAATAAGTATTTTCCACTTTGCAGCGGGTCAGTTCCTCGCGGAGATCATTGAAGCCTGACAATGGAATATCCTCATCCACATCCAGCAGATTGCGAAGGGCTGTAATTTTTTTCTGGCGGCTCAGAATTTTATCAAGGTCCTGTAAGGGCTGTATTGATTCGATCAACTCGCGGCCGGAAGAGGAAAGCGCCTGCCGGGCAATGAGTTCCAATATACGTTCAAATCTTAAATTATCATTTCTGTTCATAGGATTATATCATTTGGTCCGTTTCCAGGCCGAATATTTTTCGAATTGAAGCAGCCATTCGATCAAGATCATCATCATAGCCAAAAAATTCAGCTGTCGAATCGGTAAAATCTTTCAGAACAGTATAACTCACTGACTGCTGTGACAACTTGTCTTCCAGTTCAAAATCCCGGAATACGGAAATTATCCATACTACCATAGCCATGATCAAAAATCCTTTGAAAGCGCCAAATATTAAGCCGGCAACTTTATTGAGCCATTCCAGTTTGATCATCTTCACAAAACTCTGAATCCCCCAGGCGATCAGACGACAGACCAGATAAACGATGATAAATACCAAAATAAACCCAAGTACCGCACCAAATGCCTCATTGACTCTGAACAACGACTGAACAATGGTAGCGCCAATAGAATAGTATTCCGAACTGAAAATGATCGCCAGGATAAACCCCACCAGGGTCGCCAGTTCATCTATCAGTCCGTTTTTTAATCCCAGGAATCCAAAGATTCCCAATGCAGCCAATACAATTATATCAAATATGCTAGTCATATAATATTAACCTAATTTTCGGCGAACAATGGTCTGTACCAGGTTACCGTCAGCTTTTCCTTTGACTTTCGGCATGATAGCACCCATTACTTTACCCATATCCCGCATTGAGGAAGCGCCGGTTTGTTCAATTACATCAGCGACAATCTTCGAAATTTTCTCTTCTCCCATCTGTTCAGGAAGGTATTTTTCAATGATCGCCAGTTCCTGTTCTTCTTCCGCCACCAGGTCATCGCGACCGCCTTCTTTGTAAGAGGCGATGGAGTCACGACGCTGTTTCGCAGCCTTGGTGAGCACGCCCATGATCTCTTCTTCGGTGAGTTCATCTTTTTTCAACTCAATTGCTTTATCTTTGATAGCGCCGCGTAAGCTGCGAATTGTGTTGACTTTATCCATTTCCCTGGCTTTCATAGCGGTCATCATATCTTGTTTTAATTGTGTTTGAATATCCATCTTTTTCTCCACAAATTGGTTTTATCTCATTTTCATGCAAACATAGAAATATATGAAATTTTTTTCCAAATTCACATTGAAAATATAAGATAGGAAATATTGCGATTTACCGGTGTATAAACAATAGATTTGTCAATCCAGCGGCACAATCTCACCTTCTTCAACACGCGCTACAGGGACCTGACGGCCGCGTTGATAAGTGATGATATAGGCACAGGAATTACTGCCAGGCTGATTCCCGGTAAAGGAAATATTTCTCCCCAGACCATAGTAAACCGGCATATTGGCCAGTTTATTCCTGACATCTTTACGGGTGATATCGGAATTGTAATAGGCCAGCAGCAGCACTTCCATGGTATCAAATCCATAAATACCAAACCGTTTCGGTCTTTCCCCGGTGATGCGGGTATAATCATCAGCAAGCTGTTTATACCGCTGTGAGGATTCATCTATATAATAATCGGAGATAAAATAAAAGCCCCGGGCCGCCGACCG
Source organism: uncultured bacterium (assembly GCA_964472715.1). Classification (GTDB taxonomy): domain Bacteria; phylum Fidelibacterota; class UBA2242; order UBA2242; family JAFGTP01; genus JAFGTP01. Next base: position 19,089 of record CAYYMT010000044.1, read on the forward strand.
GTTGTTAGACAGCAGTTCGGAATTGACCAGGTTGCGGGTACCGTAAACATTGGCATAAAAATTATAATATTTTAGGGCCGGAACAATATATTTGAGGTCCGAGGTAGTGGCGGGAATAAAAAACCCGTCAATACTGCGAATTTTGTGGTCCAGTGAATCAGCCCGTGGTATTCGAAAATCATCACGGGTCATCATACCGGTGTAGCGCAACATTTCCCGAACGCTCATTTCACGGACAGTTCCATGTTCATAAAGCTGACAAACAGAATCAGTCACATTGAGAAACCGGTTATCGCGATTCCAGCGGCTTCCCGGCTGGAGTGACAGATAGCGCAGGCTGTCCCGCAGGGTTTCCACTTTGTTTTCCAGTTTGATTTTGGCAATATTGACACCGGCTTCACGAATATTCATCATCTGTATTTTTAATTGTTCCGGTGTTCCGCTGTACCATTGCTGGGAGACTATTCTTCCGCCATTGATATCCACAGCTTCGCTGAAACTATCAGTCAGTTTTTCCCCATATTCACCTAATGGCGCAATGGTGGCGACAGTTGTAAGATTATTGACAGTTGTGCAATATTTGCCCAGGTACTCACCCAGATTTTTCAGATTGACATTGGCCTGAAAAACCCATTCCCCCAGTTCCGTAATATCGCTGGCAGTGGCGGTTGGCGACACCATGGGAATCTTTTTTTCATTGGCAAAAGTTGCCACAGCAACGACATTTTCGCTTTTCACCGGTCCAAATATCGCTAAAACCCGAGGATTTTTTCCCAGGTATTTGGCATGTTTGACACTGGTAACCATTTCACCTTTATTGTCCATAACAATGGCGGATATTTTTTTGTCGGTATTTTGGTTGTAACGCAGTACCGAAGCTCTTACACCCTGTAAAATTTCTTTGCCGATTTCTTCATAGTTTTTATCACCTGACAAGGGTAAAATTACACCAATATAATTTTGGCCGCCGCTGCGGTCTTTGATCTTTTTTATCGTCCGGTTGTATTCTTCCTGAAAAAAGGGCTCGTCGATTTGCCATTTTAACTGGTTCAGATTATAGTCTAACCGGGCCATGTTGCCATTCTGATGATTTTTTTCAATAATTTTCAGTGAGAGCAAAAAGTCAAAAAATTTGACATTGCTCAGTGATCGTTTCAGGGCTTCCAGGTCTTCAACAGTCAGAAAAATATCCACCACAATATCCAGGGACTGGCGGCATTTTTCCAGCAATTCTTCATCGGGAGTTTGCTTCATGACATTCATGTAATAAAGCAGGGCGTCACTATAACGTCCTTCACTCATATAAGCTTCACCGATTGTGTATTGGACATCATCCAGGTAGGATGAATTTTTATACCGGGTTTCAAATTCATAACCGGTATAAATCGTCTTTTCAAAATTCCCCAACCGCAAATAGGTTTTTGTGATCATCATTTCCGAAGCCGTTAAAAATCGATTACGGTAAGCCGGAATACTTTTTACTTTTTCAAACACTCTGAGCGCATCATAATATTTCTGGGCATTAAAGAGGTTGACTCCCTCCATAAACATTACTTTCTGCGAGTCCACCTGCTGTATAGATTTTAGGTAAGTGGTATCCAGGCCAATTCGAATATTTGACAAAGAGTCCCGAAAAGCGGTGCTATCCAGTTGTGTGGTATCAAAAGGAGTGGCCGTTGTATCAAAGAACCGTACCGGCTCCACTTCATTTTGGGCGGTTAAGAATATCCAACTGACAGTTACAATTAAAAAGATTAGTTTTTTCATAAAATCAATACACTTTAATAGTTATTATTCCCATTCAATAGTACCGGGCGGTTTGGATGTTATATCATAGACCACCCTGTTGATGCCGCGAATTTCATTAACGATCCGGTTCGCCGCTTTGCTGAGCAGATCATGCGGTAATTGTGACCAGTCCGCAGTCATTCCGTCCAGGGAGTTCACCGACCGCAGCGCCACCACATTTTCATAGGTACGCTGGTCTCCCATAACACCAACAGTACGAACCGGCAGAAAAACAGCAAAAGCCTGCCAGACTTTGTTATAGTAGTCAAAATTGTGCAGTTCCTGGATAAAAATATCATCAGCCCGCTGAAGCAGGTCGATCCTTTCCGGTGTAATTTCACCGAGTATGCGGACACCCAATCCTGGTCCCGGAAAAGGATGCCGATTAATAATATCTTTGGCTATGCCCAGTTTGGCGCCGATATTTCTGACTTCATCTTTGAAAAGCGAATTAAAAGGCTCGATCAGCTTCATTTTCATCCGATCCGGCAATCCGCCCACATTATGATGGCTTTTGATGACCTGGGATTTACCCTTGACCGAACGACTTTCGATCACATCGGGATAAAGGGTTCCCTGGGCCAAATATTTGTAGTCTTTATGCAGTTTGGTGATTTCTTCAAAGGCTTTGATAAATTCTCTGCCAATGACCTTGCGTTTCTGCTCCGGATCAGTCACTCCCCTCAAAGCAGTAAGAAACTGCTGGGAGTAGTCGTGCATTTCCACCGGCAGTCCCATATCGTCACGAAGCATTTTGATCACTTTTTCCTGCTCTTTCAACCGCAGTAATCCATTATCAATAAAAACCGGAGTGCATTGCTCACCAATGGCATTGTTGATGAGCACCGCCATGACAGTGGAATCAACACCACCGGACAATCCCATTAACACTTTGTCATTGCCGATAATCTCTTTGAGCTTGCGGGTTTCCTCATTGATAAAATGCTCAGCTGTCCAGTTTTGCTTCAGATCAGCAATTTCAAAGAGAAAATTGGATAGAATTTCTTTTCCTTTTTCAGAATGCACCACTTCGGGATGAAATTGTAATCCGCAAATATTTTTTGTTTTATGAGTGAGAGCGGCCGGGACATTATTTTCTGATAAGGCCACAATTTTAAATTCTTCCGGAATGGATTCGATATGATCGCCATGACTCATCCAAACCGTTGTATTTTCTTCAATATCTTTGAACAAGGGATGTTGCTGTTTATAATGGATTTTACTACGGCCATATTCACGGCCGTCGGAGGAGTGGACTTTTCCGCCGAAACTTTGAATCGTATACTGAAGGCCATAGCATATGCCCAGAACAGGGATATTAAGATCATAAATTTCGCTGGTGATTTGCGGCGCATCTTCATCGTTGACACTGGAGGGACCGCCGGATAAGATCAAGGCGGAAATATTATTCCTCCTGATTTCATCCACTGTGATCGAAGGCAGGACGATTTCCGAGTAAACCGAAAATTCACGAATTCTGCGGGCAATTAACTGGGTGTATTGTGATCCGAAATCAACAATCCAGACTTTACTTAGATTATCCATTTATAAATTTGCTATCCTTTCTTCAATTATTTCCATTTTCGCAAAATCAGTTAAATTAAATTGTAAAGGTGTAACGGTAATATAATTCTGTTTGATCAATTTATCATCAACATCATCAGGCTCTTCAATTTTCGCTTTGGCCCCGGTGAGCCAGTAATATTCCCGGTTCTTGGGATCTATGCGACGTTCAAACCGTTCCGCAAAATTGGCCATTCCCTGGCGGGCGATTTTCACGCCCTTGATTTCCTCTTCCGGTACATTGGGGACATTGATATTCAGCAAGGTGCGATCATGAACCGGACTATTGTACAGATTCAGGGCCATTTTAGCGGCGAATTTAGCGGCTGTTGAAAAATCCGGGTCCGTATAGGTGGTGAGGGAAATTGCAATGGAAGGAATCCCGGATACAGCGCCTTCGGTTGCGGCGGAAACTGTCCCCGAATAGATCACATTAATACCGGTATTAGAACCGAGATTGATGCCTGATACGACTAGGTCCGGTTTTTGGTCAAGAATCGCATTGATGGCGATTTTTACACAGTCTGCCGGCGTACCGGAAACCGCATGGCCTTCCCATTTATCGAGTTTTTGAAATTTTTCCACCCGTATGGGATCCGACAGGGTAATGGCATGTCCCACGGCACTTCGTTCAAAACGGGGCGCAACCACTGAAATATCGGCAATTTTTTGTAATTCCATGATCAGGGCGTGAATGCCGGGCGACTGAATACCATCGTCATTGGTTACAAGTATATAGGGTCTGTTTTTCATGCAAAAAACTCCAGGATTTTTGTTAATTCTTCTTTTATATCGGTACGTTCGACAACACGGTCCACAAAGCCTTTTTCCCTGAGAAATTCCGCTCGCTGAAATCCTTCGGGCAGGTCTTCGCCAATGGTCTGTTTGATTACACGGGCGCCGGCAAAACCGATCAGGGCCCCGGATTCGGCAATATTAATATCACCCAGCATTGCATAACTCGCAGTGGTACCTCCGGTTGTCGGATCTGTCATAACCGAAATATAGAGTCCGCCGGCTTCGGAAAATTGCGCCAGTTTCGCACTGGTTTTCGCCATCTGCATAAGCGATAAGATACCTTCCATCATACGCGCGCCACCGGAGGAAGAAACAATTACCAGGGGTGTTTTATTTTCCATAGCCATATCAATAGCTTTGGATATTTTTTCACCCACCACTGATCCCATACTACCGCCAATAAAGCGAAAATCCATTACACAGGCGGTCAGGTCAAGACCGTTAATTTTTCCTATTGCCGTCACGATTGCATCATTCATGTTGGTTTTTTTATGAGCGGATTTGAGTTGTGTCATATATTTTTTGGAAGCAGAAAAATTTAACGGGTCCGTTGATCTGTAACCGGCATTAAATTCTTCATATTCATCAAATAAAATATTCAGATAGTCATAAGCCGGAATTCGAAAGTGATAGCGGCATTTGGAACAACTCCAAAAATTCTGCTCAACGGCTTTTTTGTATAAAATTTCCGAACATTTGGGACATTTTATCCAGAGGCCATCGGGGATGTCCTTCTTTTTTTCTCCCAAAATTCCTTTTCGTTTACGCTTGAACCAATCAACCATAATAACCTTTAAATTTTATTTATTGCGGCGCCATTTTAGGGCCTGAAAAGATGTCAAATAATAGGGCTCAATTTTCTGCCCGATATTCTTCTTCAATGTGCTGTAATATGCGGAAACAATTTCCGCCACCGCCTGCCCGGTGGGGTAGAGAACTTTATTATGTTCTCCAAAATTTTCCAAAAAATCAAAATTGCCGATCAATTTTCCGGCAGGGTGTTTTTTGGCAATTTCGTCAATACTTTCATAAACAATTTCAATCTTTGTTAAGTCTGTGTCAGGGTCAGTAAAATGATTAAAAAAAACCATATTTTTATGAGACTTGATAAAATAAAGATAATCCGTTTCAAGATTATTCTCACGGATCAGCACCGGTAAGGATTTGACAGGAATAATAGGAATCCCGGTCGGATAGGCCAATCCTTTGGCAGTACTCAAACCGATCCGCAATCCCGTAAAAGAACCGGGCCCGATATTGATACCAATCGCTGTCAGGCCGGTGATTTCAGTATTGGCCTCGGCCAGCACCTCCTGGATGAAGCGAATCAATTTCTCAGAATGAGCGGATTTAGCAATTTCGGAACGGGCCGCGATCAACTTGCCATTTTTTATTAGCCCGACACTACAATTGTCAGTAGATGTATCAATGCCTAATATTGTTTGTACACTCATAATTATTTTATCTTTAAGATTTCTTTGATTTTTGTTTCAATTTCCGGTGTGGATTCAATGGCAAACCGGCGGTGATTCATATGTTTCATATCATGCTCAATTTTGATGGTAATGGCATTCTCAGGCAATAATGCTTTAATCCGGTCGGCCCATTCCACCAAAGAAACAGCGTCACTGTAAAAGTAATCCTCGATACCAATTTCCAGCCAGCCCTCTATATTGGTTTCCCGATAACAATCCATGTGATAAACTTTGATTTTGCCATTATATTCATTGACCAGCGTAAAGGTCGGGCTCTCAACTTCCCTGGCGACACCCAAAATTTCAGCAATACCCTTAATAATAGTTGTTTTTCCGGCTGCCAGATCGCCAATAAATCCAACCACAGTACCGGGGCCTAACACTTCGGCTATTTTCCGGCCGGTTTGTATTGTTTCCGATTCACTTTTGGTAACAAATTGTACCAATCTAACCTCATTTTGGTGTTAATGTGATCAAGGGTAATATCATCTCTTCCATAGATATTCCACCATGCTGAAATGTATCTTTATAATGGCTTTCAAATTTATGATAATTGGTTGGATATACGAAATAAAAGTTTTCTTTGGAAATCAAATAATTAGTGTTGACGCCATGATTGGGAAGCATATATTTTTCATGGTCTTTGATGACCAGCGCGTGTTTGGGCGAGGTGTTCAAATTACGGCCATATTTGAATCTGATATTGGGGGATGTCTCTTTATCACCCTTGACTTTGACCGGTTTTTTGACACGAATGCTGCCATGGTCGGAAGTTATGACAATCTTGAAGCCATAATCTTTAAGATGTTTGACTACCGAAAAAATCCAGGAATTTTTAAACCAGTTGCGTACAATGGCGCGGTAACTGGCCTCATCCGGCACAATTTCCTTAATCACATCGGATTCAGAACGCCGGTGGGCCAGAATATCGACGAAATTGACCACCAGTGCCAGGAAATTCTTATCTACCAGGGTTTTGATTTTTTTCTCGGCTTTCCATCCCTGTTTGGAATCCAGAATTTTAATATAGTCCCAACCGGTTTTAATATGAATTTCTTCCCGCTGAAAATAGTCTTTTAACATTTCCTCTTCATACCGGTTCATTGAATTTTCATCTTCCTCCTGATTCCAGATATCATTATATTTTTTCTGTAATTCCAATGGATATTGCCCGGAAAAAATCGCATTTCTGGAATATGGGGTGGCCGAAGGTAAAATCGATAGAAAATAGTTTAGATCAATGTTAAAAAATTCAGCCAGCAACGGTTCAATAATAAACCACTGGTCCAGTCGCAAACAATCAATGACTATAAATAAGGTTTTTTCATCTTCCCGCAAGCCCGGTGTTACGAAATGTTTCATCAAATCAGGCGATAAAATCGGCCTAAGATGGGAGTCTTCCTGCAGCCATTTATGGTAATATTTTTCAATATATTTAGCGAATTCAATATTACAATCCCGGGTCTGATCTTCCAGAGTTTCTTTTAATCCCAGATCAGGATGTTCGTCAAACTCAAGGTCCCATTTGGCTAATTTTGTATAAATATCATACCAATCTTTGATTTCCAACTCATTATATAACCGGCTGCTGATTTTGTGAAATTCTTCCATATAATTTTTCGATGCATGTTCACCTGATATTCGGTTTGTATCGATAATTTTTTTGCAAGCCATTAAAATCTGGCTGGGATTTACCGGTTTGGTGAGGTAATCGGAAATTTTACTGCCAATGGCTTTTTCCATTAGGCTTTCTTCTTCATTTTTAGTGATCATAATGGCTGGTAGATTGGCATCGATTTCTTTTATTTTATCAAGGGTTTCCAGTCCATCCATTCCAGGCATCATTTCATCCAGCAGCACAATATTGAAATCATTATTTTTGACTAAATCCAGGGCATCATTTCCATTGGTTGCCGTAATAACATCATAACCTTTGGATTTCAAAAACAACACATGACTTTTCAACAATTCTATCTGATCATCAACCCAGAGTATTTTACCTTTCATTAAATATCCTTTTTATAAAGCGTTAAAATAAGTGCCTAAATATAGCAATAAAACAGTTTATTATAAATGATTAATCCGGGGAAGTTCCGAAGTATTGAGGTTGAGGTTGAGGTTGAGGTTCAGGTTGAGTATTGCGCAAGGGGCTGAAG
>CAYYMT010000045.1:0-26193 GCA_964472715.1 uncultured bacterium
GAGAACCAATTTATAAAGAAAAAGTTGCCAAACAAGCAAAATCATACAAATTTTCCTATAAAGACAAAATTATTAGATTTAAATTTGCAGCCTTAAATTATCAAAAATTAAACTCTAATAAATATTCATTTTTTCTGGAAGGATTTAATAAAAACTGGAATTTTTCTGAAGATAATTCAGTTACTTATAATAACCTAAAGCCGGGAGTATATCAATTGCGTACCCAGTATTCCGACTATTCCGGTGAATCATGGCAAGGTCCAACCTATGAGATCATTATCACGCCACCCTTTTGGCAAACCTATAGTTTCTGGATAATCGTTATTGTCGTTATCGGTATCGGAGTATTTTCCGTAATAAAAATACAAACCTACCGCATTCGCAATCAGAAAGTCTCACTGGAGTACAGAGTGTTACAGCGAACCAGGGACCTGCAGGAGAAAAAGGACGAATTAGAGCGTGTTAATCAGCGGCTGGAAGAACTGGTGGATGTCAGGACCAAGAAACTGACAAAAACAAATAAACAGTTGATCAGTGAAATAGAAGAAAAAGAAAAAGTATACAAACAGTTGCAACAGAGTCAGGAGAAAATTAAATCCAATCTGAAGATGCAAACAACACTTTCCGACCTGTCAATTAAATTCATATCCCTGGAAAATTTTGAAGAAAAGATCAGCAATACACTCGAGACGATCGGTGAAAAATTTGGATTTTCATCAATATTTCTATACCAGACCAGACATTTTGAGCAAGAGAAAAATACCTTAATCCAGTGGTTAAAAGATGATACGGTAGAAAAACATTCTCATTTAACTCAAAAGGAGTATGAGAATTATTTATCCGTGCTTCACAGTAATGGTGAAATTTTAATAGAAGACGCCAGGGAATCGGATCCGGAAATACGTAATAAACTGGAAGAAATTGACACTCGTTCTCTGTTTATTGTACCCTTGAAGGTTGGGCAGAAATTTTATGGCTTTATAGGAGCTGATAAGCGAAAAGAAAAATATCCCTGGGATAATTCAATCCTTCATTTTATACGCACCATCGGTCATATGCTGGCTTATGCCTATGAACGACGAGCCTTTCAGTCGGAATTATTAGAAAGCGAAAAAACTTCACGGGCGCTGTTAAATGCCAGTGACAGTTTTGCTATCTTATTCAATAGTGATGCCCGTATTGAATTAGCTAATCAGAATTTTTTGAAAGTAATCAATAAATCCCTGGATGAAACAATCGGACATACAATTTATGATTTTTTTCCGCCGTCTCATATTAAAGAAAGAACCAGACAGTTTTCTATTTGTTTGAATACCAAAAAGGCCGCTGAGTTTGAAGATCAACTGAATGATCAAGTTTATTACAACAGTATTACACCGATTTTTGATATTGATGGTAAAATTATCAGAATTGCCTTTTTCTCAACTAATATTACCAAACTCAAGAAAGCAGAAGGAATTCTGAAACGCCATCAGGAAGAACTGCAAAAAGAAGTGGAAGCCAGGACCAAAGAACTGCGGTTCATTAATAACGAATTGGTGCGTGAGATTAAAAACCGAGAGCGCGCGGAAGAGGAATTACGTGAAACCGAAAAAGTCAAACGGGAAAATTTAAAAAAACTGGCCCTGCAACTGGCCCATGAGATCAAAAATCCACTCTCTTCAATCAAAAGTTCCGCGCAATTGGTGGAAACTATCCAAACCATTAACCCTGATGTGAAGAGTACAATCAAACACATGGACCGAATTACCCGAAATGTGGACACCTGTAATCGGGTGATCAAGGAACTCTATGAATTCACCCACGATGCGGAACTGCAAGTACAAAAAGTAAAAATTGGAACACTTTTCAGTGAAGTTTTAGACTACACGGAAAGTTTATTGGAAAACTCGCCGGTAAGCCTAAAAAGTGAAAGTAATATTTATGATTTATGCGTTTCAATAGATAAATTTAAACTGATGCAGGCACTGAAAAATGTTATCAATAATTCTAAAGAGGCAATTGTGGATAAAGGTGAAATTATGATTGATTTCATCGAAAAATATAAGGTGCTGAATATAAGAATCGCCGATACCGGTACCGGTATGAAAGAGGAGCAACTGAATAAGATCTTTGAGCCATTTTTTACTTCGAAAAGTAAAGGGTTCGGTCTGGGACTGGCAATTGTAAAAAAGATCATCGAGCAGCATCGAGGGACAATAACTGTGACCAGTCAAATCGGCGAAGGAACAGAAACAATAATTACGCTTCCCTGTGTGATTGAATGTAATGGAGAAAAAAATGGATAGGATTCTGATTGTTGACGACAATAATGATACACGCAATAATATAGATGAATTATTACAACTTTATGATTATAAGACAGATACAGCGGAAAATGGCGCAATTGCTCTGCGCAAAATCAAAGAATTTCAACCTGACTGCATGATTTTGGATTTGAAACTGCCGGAAATCGATGGCTGGGGCGTCATGAAATCAGTTCAGGATGAAATTGCAAATGGCCTGATCATTATTGTTATTACGGCCTTCGGTGATGTATCCAGCGCTGTCAAAGCGATGAAAGAAGGCGCCTTTGATTTCATTGAAAAGCCATTTAACAATGAAGTGCTGCTGCTGTCCATCAATCGTGCTGTTTCAAATCAACGGGTCAAACGTGAATTGACTCAACTGAAAAAATCCATCGGGCAATCTCCCAAAAGTGAAGAGGTCTTTGGTAAAAGCCCCTCCATTACACGGTTGGTTAAACAATTACAAACGATTGCCAAAACCAATATTTCCGTATTGATCCAGGGAGAAACCGGTTCCGGGAAAGAGGTCGTGGCAAATTATCTGCATTCAATCAGTAAAAGAAGCGACAAACCTTTTATAACGGTAGACTGCGGCGCTATACCGGAAAATCTCATCGAGAGTGAACTGTTTGGCTATGAAAAGGGGGCATTCACAGGAGCTGTGACCAAGACCAAGGGAAAATTTCAGGCAGCCGATGGCGGTACATTATTTCTTGATGAAATTGGCAATCTACCCCTGTCACAGCAGCGCACAATATTGCGGGCGGTGGAGCAAAAAACCATTACGCCGGTAGGGTCCAATACCCCGCTCAAAGTTGACACGCGCTTGTTTTGTGCCACCAATGATAATCTGGCGGAAAAAGTTGCTGAAGGAGAATTTCGTGAGGACCTTTTTTACCGGCTCTCAGAATTTGTTATCAAAGTTCCCCCACTGCGGCAGCGACTGGAAGATATTCCCGTGATTGTCAGGAGTTTCATTGAACAGTTCAGGGAAGATTTGAATCCTAAATTAACCGGAATATCCGAGGAAACACTGAAAAAACTGATGCAATACAAATGGCCGGGAAATGTTCGGCAATTACGCAATACAATTCGCCGGGCAATGGTAACGGCCGAAGACATCATTCAACCATCGGATATTGACCTCACACATAATCCACAGGGAAACACTGCGGACTGTGATTCATTCGTGGAAAAGATATTGCAGAGCGAGCCGCCAATGCGGGGAAAATATCAGGAAATAATCGAATCCATTGAAATGAAAGTCCTGGAAAAATTACTCCTGGAAAATAAGAACAATGTATCCAAAGTCTCACGGATTTACGGGGCTGATCGCAAGTCCATTAACAGCCGGCTTGATCAGTATGGCTTAAAGGATAAATTAAATTTATAATAAAAAGGTGAAATATTGTTTGTTGATTATGCAAAAGTTTTTGTTCAATCCGGCAAAGGCGGGAATGGCGCCATTGCCTTTCGTCGTGAAAAATTTATTCCCAAAGGCGGCCCGGCCGGTGGCGATGGCGGCCGTGGCGGGGATGTGATCATCCTTGGCGACACCAATCTCAATACTCTGCAGGATGTTAAATACAGAAAAACTTATAAAGCGGGAAATGGCCGGGATGGCCAGGGCAGTAAGAAAAAAGGGAAAGACGGAAATGATGTAATCATTCCTGTTCCCGTCGGAACTGTCGTCAAAAAAGCGGAAACAGAAGAAGTAATCGCTGATATTACTAAACCTGACCAGCGGGTAGTTGTCGCGCAGGGCGGCAATGGCGGTTTTGGGAATGCAAAATTTGCCACCCCTACTGACCAGGCGCCCCGGTATGCCAAAGAAGGACAGCCCGGAGAAAAATTCAACCTGATCATGGAATTGAAATTATTTTCCGATGTCGGCCTGGTGGGAATGCCCAATGCCGGCAAATCGACTTTAATTTCGATACTGAGTCATGTTAAACCCAAAATCGCTGATTATCCTTTTACTACAATTGTTCCGAATCTGGGCATTGTAAAGTATGGTAATTTCAGAAGTTTTGTAATGGCCGACGTGCCGGGATTGATCGAAGGCGCTCATCATGGAAAAGGATTAGGGCATCGTTTTTTACGTCATCTGGAACGGACGCGGATTTTAGTATTTATGGTGGAGTCTATTGATGAAAATCCTCTGGAAACCTATGAAATGCTGAAAAACGAATTGTTTCAGCACCGGGAGGATTTCAAAAACAGACCCAAAATACTGCTGATCACTAAAAAAGATCTGGTACAGGACCTTCCGGATTTGAATATTGATGATATTCAAATTCATGCAATCTCAGCAGTTACCGGTGAAGGCGTCAAAGAATTTGTTGATAAGATCGTAAGAATTCTGGAAAATAATATAAAAACAAAAAATAAATGGGATACATAGAAACATCGTTAAAACTGATCTCCATCAAGGGATTAGGGTGCCGGAAAATTTTAAAATTAGCATCGCAATTTCCTGATATCAATGATATCTTTGCTCAAGCTCCGGCGGCACTTTATCAGCAAAAACTGATTGATAAGGGGCAAAAAGAGATTCTGGAGCGGGGATACAATCAAAATTTTGTTGATGAAACACTGGAAGTATTATCAAAAAGTCACTTCCGCGTTATTACAATATTTGATGAGGACTATCCTGATTTACTGAGGAAAATATATGATCCGCCCATTGTCCTGTTTGTTAATGGTGAATTCAAACCTGAGGATCATGATGCTGTTTCAGTGGTGGGCACCCGCCTGCCCAGCGCTTATGGTAAAAATATTACGGATAAAATAGTTCAGGACCTGGTCAATAATAATTTTACGATAATCAGCGGACTGGCCCGGGGAATCGATACCTGCGCTCATGCGGCGGCAGTGAAATATGGGGGCCGGACAATCGGTGTTTTGGGCAATGGTGTTGATATTGTCTATCCAAAAGAAAATCGCGGCCTCAAAAATAAAATCATTCAAAATGGGTGTTGCTGTTCTGAATTTCCCTTTGGCACTCAGCCTAATGCCGTGAATTTTCCGCGGCGCAATCGAATTATTTCCGGGCTCAGCCTGGGAACTATTGTTATAGAAGCCGGTAAAAGGAGTGGCGCTGTATTAACAGCATATAATGCCAATGACCAAAATCGTGAAGTATTTGCAGTACCGGGCAGGATTTTTGATAAAAAGAGTATTGGCGCCAACAAATTGATACAAACCGGGGCCAAGATGGTGACTGATATTGATTCTATTCTTGAGGAAATCGAGACCCATAGAAGATTTTTTCGTCAGGAAAAACAAACACAATTAAAACTGGATATAACTCAGGCTGAACGGCGAATACTGGATATTCTGGAAACCAATATGCATATTGATGATATTGCCGATCAGTTGAATCTGAACATCTCGGAAGCTCTTTCAACCCTGCTGTCCCTTGAAATCAAGGGAATTGTCAGGCAGTTTCCCGGAAAAATATTTGCTAAAACGGAGCAAGGATGAATTATTTTAAATCGCTTATTCTTATCATATTAAGTTCAGTGGTTCTGGCCCTGGGAGCGCAACCGGTGCGGGAATACGATCTGGGTGACTGGATAACCATCAAAAATTTTAACCAGATTACCTCATTGGCGGAAAGCAACACCTTTATTTATTTTGGAACCACCGGCGGCATCATTCCCTATCACAAACATCAGCAATACGAAGAAGCTGCCTATACAACCAGTGACGGCTTGATTGATGATAAGATTTCAGCCGTTTACTATGATATGTCAACGCAATATATCTGGGCGGCCCATCGTGGTGGCGTCAGTTATTTGACGGCCACAGGGGATTGGTGGGAAAACCCCTACAAACAGTCTGCCGGGCAACCGCCAATTGTCCGCATCGGCGCTCTGGATAATTCCATTATCCTGAAATTTGCTGACGGAAGATTACTGGAATTAAATTCCCAGTCCGGGTATGAGATGGGTAAATTTGACAGACCCGCGGATTTTCATCGAATTGACTGGAATGTGACAGCCTCTTCAGAGCCGGTTTCCTCCGTATCACTCTATAATGTGGAAGGCGGCTATTGGTTGAAAGAGGATGGCTATATACAGGATCACGAATTACGGGAATTTCCCTGGAATTTAAAATATGTCACTGATATGCAGCAACTTTTCGGCGGTGTATACGGGCTTGGTTATATTGTAGGGGATGATCATCTGAAATCCTTTCAAATCCATCCTTCAGGATTGTTAAAAAACTATGTAAATGCCTTTGATTTCGATGGAAATTATCTATGGGCCGGCAGCCTCGATGACAGGCAGAATGACAGATTTACGCGCACCGGTATCAGCCGGTATAATTATAAAACCGATGAATGGCAATATTTTGAGGATGAACTGATTCATGAACTGGCCACCGCCAGTGTGACCCGGATTGACGCCAAAAATGATATCATGGTTGCCGGTACCCGCTTAGGCGTTTCTGTTTATCGCGGGGACAAAAAGCAGTGGCGACGCTTTAGTACCCATGACGGACTATGGAGTGATGTTGTAACAGCTGTAGAGGTTGGTGACAATAAAGCCCTGGTAGGCACAGATTTTGGCCTTAACCTAATCGACTTGTCACGCTGGCAAATGTCAAAGGTTTCACTCACTGACGGAAAAGGCGTGGTAAAGGTCCACCAGATCAAACAGAGCCCAAATTATTTCTGGATCGGCACGAACAATGGTATCTACAGTCTGAAAAAATCCAGCCAAAAGCTGCGGCATTTTGACTTTAATGGTAAGCAATTAGCTCTTGACAAGGCGGTTGCGGCAAATTGTCATGCCATTGCCGCAAATGATAGTGATGTTGTCTTCTACGGGGATAATTTCTTCCTTAAGTATGATTTAAAACGTAAAAATTGGAAGGACCTGCCCGGATACCAATGGGATGGCCTGGTGAATGACCTTGCCATCAGTGGCGAATATTTGTGGATTGGAACGACCAAAGGTGCAATATTGCTGAACATGCGCACAGGTGGGCAGGAAGAATACAGTGCCGCCGACGGCCTTGCCGGTAATCAGGTAATGAAGGTTATAATTGATAATGACTGGGTTTGGTTCGGTACTGAGAAGGGCCTGACAAAATATAATTGGAGGAAATATGTTCTGGAATAAATACACAAAATTATTATTTATAATACTACTCGTCACAGTTACTGGTTTCGCCGGTATTTTTACAACTGACCGGGATGACGATAAATTCAGTAAGCCCGGTTTTTCCTACAAGATATATTCTTACCCTTTGATCGAAAGGGACTCGGTATTTGTCAGTATAATCCTTGATATTCCCTACAATGAATTACAGTTTGTCAAAGCGGAAGATCGGTTTCGGGCCGATTATGAAGCCACCGTATTGGTTTTGGATAAAGAGGGACAACAGGCTTTCTCAGAGATCAGGACCGACACGGTTTTTGTTAATGATTTTGAAAAGACCAATTCCATCAAACTTATGGTGAACTATCAGTTGGATTTCAAACTATTGCCCGGTAAATATGTGATCAGACTCGGGATAAGGGATGTCCATTCCAAAAAACGAAATTTTGTCACCAAGACCTTTGATTACAAGGATTATTATAAAGAATCAGTGATCATCAGTGAAATGAAAATTGAAGCCCTGGAAAAAGAAAAAAAAGATTCCACCACGGAGTCGTCAATCTTTGCCGATCCGGATAAAAAGGAAGAAAAAATTTATGAGTTAAGTTATAAAGTCTTGTCCGATGGTGGATTGGCGAAAATTATCTATCGGATAACCGATACAGAGGAAAAGGAAATTTTTAATCAGTCCTATGACAAATTGTTTGATGAGGGCATCACCAATCTGAAGTTTATATTCGATGCCGCCAATCTTCAATACAAAGAATACATAGTTCATGTCACGATAAAACTGGATAATGAGAGCGTCACCCGCAAAAAACGGTTTCGTATCCGCTGGACCGGCATGAATGTGCATATTCGCGATATTGAAAATGCCATCGAACAACTGGTTTACATCACCGATCATAAAACCATAAAGAAGATGCAAAAAGCCAAAGGGGAGGAGCAGAAAGAGTTGTTTCTGGAATTCTGGAAAAGCAAAGACCCGACGCCCGGAACAGTGAAAAATGAGTTGATGAATGAGTATTACAGCAGGGTCAGATATGCGAATCACCATTTTGAGGGACATCGTAAAGGTTGGCGGTCTGATATGGGAATGGTATACATACTTTTCGGCGCCCCGGACAATGTGGAACGACATCCTTTTGAGGTGAATTCCCGGCCTTATGAAATCTGGTATTATAATAACAAAGGCAAGGTTTTTTATTTTATTGACGAAACCGGATTTGGTGATTACCGGCTGGCAAATCCAAGTCAAATATATTATTGATAAGCCATTGCTATTAAGTGCAATATCCTTTTAAATCCAATAATTATGCTCTGAAAAATTATTATTTTTTGGATTATTATTCCATTTAGGATAAATTTTTCGGTTATAGTGATTTTTGAAATTGAGAGGTTGAACTGTCTGGATCATATTTGATTTTAGTTTACTTGAATAGATAAAATATTAACCGTATTTTATTCAAAATGTGTATGAATGAATAATAGAGAAAGGGAATCAACATGAAACCAATTAAATCCTTTACGGTTTCTCCGGTACTGCCGAAGAAACTGAAACCTTTGCAGGAACTTGCAAATAATTTGAGGTTTTCCTGGAATGCGGATATGCGGGATTTATTCACCAGGTTGGACATGGACTTGTGGGAAGAGACCAGTCACAATCCGGTGGAAATTCTGAGCCGTCTGAAACAGGAAGTCCTGGACGAAAAAGCAAATGATGATAGTTATATTTATTTGTTAAACAGAGTTTATGAAGACTTTAAGCGCTACATGGAAAAAACACCATGGTATGAAGAGAGTAGTGATTATCACAAAAAATTAAAAGTTGCATATTTTTCTATGGAATATGGAATTACAGAATCTTTGGCAATTTACTCGGGAGGATTAGGGGTTCTTTCGGGCGATCATTTAAAATCCAGTTCTGAACTGGGGATTCCTTTGGTTGGGGTGGGTCTCAGTTATCAGAACGGTTATTTTAAGCAGCATTTGAATATCAATGGCTGGCAGGAAGAAGAATATCCTGTTAATGATTTTTATACACTTCCAATGGAAGAAGTAAAAGATAAAAATGGGAAACCGATCATTGTAGACGTTGACCTTCCCGGTCGTAAGGTCTATATCAAAACCTGGAAAGCCCAGGTAGGCCGTATTCCACTCTATCTGCTGGATACCAATATTTCACAGAATGTGGAAGAAGATAAGCAGATCACAGCTGAATTGTATGGCGGCGACAATGATTGGCGTATCAGACAGGAAATTGTCCTTGGAATGGGTGGTATTAAAGTGCTTAAGGCCATCGGCGAAAATATTACAGTCTGCCACATGAACGAAGGGCACTCGGCCTTTTCCGGTCTGGAACGAATCCGTTGTCTCATGAAAGACCATAAACTGAATTTTCATGAAGCACTGGAAGCGGTGAAAAGCTCATCAATTTTTACAACTCACACGCCGGTAAAAGCCGGTATAGATAAATTTGATCCGGATTTGATGGCCAAATATTTTACCGATTATGCCAAGGAAGTAGGGATTTCGCTGCAGGAATTGTTATCCCTGGGACGGATAAATAAATTTGATGACAAAGAGCAGGTTTCCATGGCTGTATTGGCGATCCGCTTATCCCTTTTAATAAATGGCGTAAGCGAACTGCATGGTGTGGTTGCCCGCCGTATGTGGCATAGCTTATGGCCGAATATTCTGACAGAAGAAGTACCAATCAGCAGCGTAACCAACGGAATTCATACCGCCTCATGGATATCTATGGAAATGGCGGAGCTGTTCAACCGTTACCTGGGGCCCAAGTGGCAGGAAGAACCGGCTGATAAATCAGTATGGCAAAAAGTGAATGAAATTCCTGACGGGGAATTATGGCGCATTCATGAATCAAGACGAGCGCGCCTGGTATCCTTCGCCCGTAAACGACTGGAAAAATATTACCGGGAAATTGAACAACCGGAATCCATTATAAAAAAAGCAAAATCAGTACTGCAATCTGATGCTTTGACCATCGGATTTGCCCGCCGGTTCGCAACTTATAAACGGGCGACCTTAATTTTTCGCGATCCCGAAAGACTGGCAAAAATTTTGAATAATCCTGACCGGCCGGTACAGATTATTATTGCCGGTAAAGCCCATCCTCAGGACACCGAGGGTAAAAAATACATCAGCCGGATTTTGGAACTGATGAAGGAAGAGCCTTTTAGTCAGAACGTTGTTTTTCTGGAAGATTACAACATGAATATTGCCCGTTATCTGGTAGAAGGTTGTGATGTCTGGCTGAATAATCCCAGGCGCGGACTGGAAGCCTGCGGAACATCGGGCATGAAGGCTTCGGCAAATGGCTGTATCAATTGCAGTACTCTCGATGGATGGTGGGATGAAATATATTCACCGGAGATTGGCTGGGGTATCGGACAGCGCCAGGAACATGAAAATGTTGAATTTTGGGATGATATTGAATCCCAGGAACTGTACAGTTTATTGGAAGAACAGATCGTGCCGGCATTTTATGATCGCGGCGATGAGCGGATGCCAAGAAATTGGATACAGATGATGAAAAAAAATATGGTCGCTATTTGCCCGCAGTTCAATTCCAACCGTATGCTACAGGACTATATGGAAGATATGTATCTGCCGGCCCAGACAAAGAAAGAACATATGTTTGCTGAAGATTTTAAAGGTGCGAAAGAACTGGCGGCATGGAAGGATAAAATGCGTGCTGAATGGAATTCTATGAGATTCCTGAATGTCGAAACCAGTGATACAAAGGCGCTCCGGGTGGATACTTCCTTTGAAGTAAAAACCGAAGTATATTTAGGAAAAATATTACCGGAAGATGTCAATATTCAGGTTTATTTTGGAAAAATCGACAGTCAGCAGGAAATCAAAAATGGCCAACTTAAGTCCATGGAAATGACTAAAAAACTGGATGATGAAAAATACATTTTTACCGCCGATATTGACAATTGGCAAAGTGGCAATAATGGATTTACCCTGCGAATCATTCCGAAACATGAAGGATTGGTAAATCCTTTTGATGACGGATTAATTTTTTGGTTTGAGGATTAATTTGGCAGAATTACTAACGAGTCAGGCAAAAGAACGATTATATAGTGCCAGTAAAGTTGTAATTTTAACAGGAGCGGGAATTTCGGCTGAGTCCGGAATTCCCACTTTTCGTGACAAAGACGGACTGTGGACGAAATTTTCTCCCGAAGAACTGGCTAGTTTTGACGCATTTTACAAAAATACCCGGATGGTTTCTGAATTTTATCAAAAACGGCGTGAGATTATAGAGCATACAGAGCCAAATCCGGGACATAAAGCGCTGGCGGAAATGGAACAATTGTTCGATGATTTTCATATAATTACACAGAATATTGACGGGCTTCATCAAAAAGCCGGAAGCAACAACGTGGTCGAAATCCATGGAAATATTATGAATAATTATTGTATCGATTGTAAAAAAACTTATACTGCCGCAGAATTTGAAAAAATTTATGAGGAAAACTCTGAACATATACCCCGTTGTGAATGTGGCGGACTTATTCGTCCTGATGTTGTTTGGTTTGGAGAACAATTACCTGGTGATGCGCTGGAAAAAGCTTTTCATTTATCAGAAGCTGCTGATGTTTTCTTTTCCATCGGCACTTCCGCCCAGGTACGGCCTGCCGCTGACCTGCCGATCCGGGCCTTGCAAAACGGCGCATACCTGATTGAGATTAATCCCACACTTACCGGTTTAACCAATTTTACCCATCTGAATATTCAGGAAAAAGGTGGCGAAATACTGCCGCGTCTTAAAAAAGAAATTGAGTTAAATTTTAGACATTAAACCAAGGACTTCATTTTGAGCAAAAAAATCTTTCTCGCATTTATCGTTTTAATTGGTCTCACCAGTTCCTGTGCTTATTTCAATACTTTTTATAATGCAGAAACCTATTTTCAGGAAGGGCTTAAGGACTATCGTGAAAGTTTACGAAAAAATGATGAAAACTACTCGCAGACCAACTTTAACATAGCAATTGAAAAATCAGAGAAGGTTTTACGAAATTATCCCGACAGTAAATGGTGTGATGATGCGCAATATATAATTGCCGTCTCCAACTATTACAAAAAAAATTATCCCAAAGCCAAAAAGGAAATCGAGGTGTTTTTTGATGAATTTCCCGATAGTGAGCTTCACTCCGAGATGGATATGTGGTACGGCAAAGTTTTTTGGAAGATGGGGAACCCGGAAATGGCGGTTCATCACTGGCAGCAACTTGGCAGGGAAGTCGAAGACAATGAATTAAAAGCCGATATCTTATTTTCCATTGCCCAGGTTTATGAAGAAATAAATGAAATTGATTCTGCCATTGCGTATTACAAAAAAACCACAGAAGTGCGGGGCGGTTCCGACAAGCATGGGCAGGCCCAATATAATATTGCCGAATTGAATCTGAAAAAAGGCCGGTTGGAAAAGGCCGTCGAAGATATTGAAAAGGTTAACCAGTTTACCATCACCAACGACCTCAAGCAGGAACGCGAAATTCTTCTTTTGAAAATATACCGTAAGGCGGGCAAGTATGAAAAAGCCGAAAAAACAATTTTTAAAAAATTAAACAGCGAAAAAAATAAAGATTTTTGGGACCAGTTGGAACTGGAACTGGCGCTGATCTACCGGGATACCGGAGACACTTCGGCCGCCCTTAAGCGATTAAAGTCCATTGTTGAAAATGAAAACTATCAGAAAAGTGAGGCTGCCGCCGGCGCCTATTATTACCTCGGTCTTATGAATTTGGTTGATCTTCATAATTATGAAGAAGCGGCCAAAAACTTTAAACTGGTAAAAGGGGAAAACCGAAATTCAGAATTTGTCTATGATGCAGAACAACGAATCAGTCAATTGGCTCGCTATGAAGAGATAACCCAGGAACTCAATAAAAATACTCCCATCGTCAAAAAGATCATTCAGGGACTGACATCGCCTTTCGAAGAGGAGGTGGAAACCGAACCTGATACAACAGATAAAAGCCAGGAAGAGATTAAAGGAGAACTGGAAAAAAAAGCAAAAGAGATAGATCTTTCGAAGGTGGATACACTGAAAACCTTTGAGGAATATTATGAAAACAGGTATGAATTGGCGGAACTTTATTATTTTGATTTCAATTTTAAAGACAGCGCCAAATATATTTTGAAAGACATTGTCGAATCCCAGTATTTCAATCCCTTTGTTGAAAAATCCCTTTATGCCCTATATTATATTGCCGACCTTGAAAATAACGGGGAAAGTGCTGAATACTATAAAAATACCCTGAAAAATTTAAATCCGGACTCACCTTATCTGATGTATATAGAAAAAGGCAAAATAATTTACCCGGACCCCTATGCTGAGGAACGGGAAAAATTTGAAACTGCAGAAGCCCTGATTGAGACCAGTCCTGATAGCGCTGTAATTTTGTTTAAAGATCTTGTGAATACGGAAGAGGAGCATCCCTATCGGGGAAAAAGCGCCGCCAATATCGGCTGGATCATGGAAAATGTCCATTATGACCTGGATAATAGTTTATTGTGGTACAAAATGGTAGTTGATTCCTTCCCCGACTGTGAAGCGGTAGAGATTGCCGGCCAAAAAGCAAAAATGTTGCAGGCATTGTATGATCAGCTAAACCAGCCCGAAGAAGAGGACTCCCTAACAGCGGAACAAGATACCACCGGATTGCCGGCCGGGGAGATTGCGGCGGGAGCAGATTCCGCAGTGGTTGACAGCGCAGGGGCTAAAGAGGATAGTTCCGGTCAAAAGCCGCCGGCTGTAAAAAAAGAAATAGAAAAAGATAAAGCCATGGAAAAAGAGCGGCGCGACAAAATTCCCAAAGAAGAGGGTTTTTCCAGAGAATTGCTGAATGAGGAAAATAAAATAAACCGGGACGAACCACAAAAAATTGAACCTGAAATAAAAGAAGCAACAGAAGAAAATAAAAACCCGGGAAATAAAACAGAAAGTACAGAAGAAAATGAAAAAGATATGCCGGTCAAAAATCCTGACAAATGAACAACTGGCTGATAAATACTGGAAAATAACCTTTGATTGTCCCGATATTGCCCGGAATGCGCAACCGGGACATTTTATTGAGGTCTATTTCCGGGACTCCGTCAAGTTGTTTCCCCGGCCCTTCAGTATCGCTGATACAGGGGAGCGGGAAGTGGTGCTTATTTATAAGGTCATCGGCACTCAGACTGAGCGAATGACCACCTGGCAGCCTGAAGATGAAGTGGAAATTCTTGGCCCGCTGGGCAATACTTTTGCAATCGATGAAACTTACAAAACACACATTTTAGTCGGAGGCGGAGTCGGCCTGGCGCCAATGGTCTTCATGAGTAAGGTGCTGAGCAAAAGAACATTAAATTTTGTTTTTTTCTCAGGCGGCCGGGATAGCCGTGAATATTTTCCAACACTTCAGGAGCCTGACCGTATGTTTATTTCCACTGACGATGGTTCCCGGGGATTTCACGGAAATGTGGTACAAAATCTTGAAAAGGAAATTGGTAATTTTGCCAGACCTGCTGTAATTTATGCCTGTGGACCGGAGAAAATGTGTGAAGTCCTCAAAAACTTTGGCGACAAACATGATCTTGAGGTTCAGTTGTCTATGGAAACGATCATGGCCTGCGGTATGGGACTTTGCCAGGGGTGTGCTATCAAAACTTATGATGAAAATGGCAATGATAAAATCTCACTGGTCTGCAAAGACGGGCCGGTTTTTAAAGGGAAAGAAATAAATTTTGGCTGATTTAAGGGTAGAGGTTTCAAAAAAATTAAAATTAAAAAATCCATTATTAACGGCCTCCGGTACTTTTGGTTATGGTGATGAGGTCAGTGATTTTATTGACACTAATTTATATGGCGGTATTGTATCAAAATCACTCTCATTAAAACCCCGGATTGGCAATCCGCCGCCACGAATTACGGAAACACCGAGCGGAATGATCAATTCCATTGGCCTGGCAAATATCGGCCTGGAGAAATTCCTGGACGAAAAAGAATCGTACTTTAGAAATTATAACGGGAAATTGATCGTCAATATTGCGGGGCGTGAAGATAAAGAATATTATGAAATTCTTCAACAACTGGATAAGGTTCACTGGGTTCATGGATTTGAAATTAATGTTTCCTGCCCCAATGTTAAAAAGGGGGGAATACAATTTGGTACCGATCCTGATTTCATGTACAAACTGATCGAGCCGATGCGGGATATGACTGATAAATTTCTGATGATCAAGTTATCACCCAATGTGACAGATATTGCAAAGATGGCTGAAAAAGTCCAGTTGGCAAATTGTGACGCGGTCTCGATGATCAATACTTTGTATGGCTCCGCCATTGATATATATACACGTCAACCTAAAATAAATACAGTTGTCGGCGGGCTTTCCGGGCCGGCTGTCAAACCGGTTGCCATTGCGAATATCATCAAAGCCAATAAAGCAATTGATATTCCGATTGTCGGAATTGGTGGAATTGCTACCGGTGAAGATGTCATAGAATTTTTACTGGCCGGGGCATCAGCGGTGCAGTTGGGAACTGTTCATTTTTACGATCCCACAGCAGTAGCGAAAATTCACATATTCCTGAATCAATATCTTGAAGAACAAAATATATCATCCATCAACGAATTGATTGGTGAAGCAAAAATATGAAAACAGCACTGCTCATAAGTGGATTATTCCTTGTATTAATAAGCTGCGCGTCAGCGCCGCGTTATCATTCGGGAGGGGCACGGAAAACCAGCCGGATAAGGCCAGCTGTCAAGGAGGAAATGACAAAATCAGAAGTTCCTCTCATGACTATCAAGCGAAACAAATCGGCTGTGATGATGTCCTCCTATTACGGACCAAAGTTTCATGGGCGTCCCACTGCCAGCGGAGAAACTTTTAATATGTATGGAGAAACTGCCGCACACAAAGAATTGCCCCTGGGGACAGTTATCAATGTTACCTATTTGAAAACCGGAAAGTCAGTGGTGGTAAAAGTTAATGACAGGGGGCCTTTTATACCGGGGCGTGATCTGGATCTTTCCTATGGCGCAGCCAAAAAAATCGGCCTGGTGGCAGAGGGGGTCGGAAAAGTCAAAATCACTGTGTTAAAATGGGGTGAAGAAAATTAAGAGGGTTGAATGAAAAGTATTATTACCAGAATATTGGTTGGAGTGTTAGGCGTTCCGGCCATCCTGTATATTATCTATTTGGGAGGCATCTGTTTTTTGAGTTTCCTGGCGGTGGTGACTGCCATCAGTCAGTATGAATTTTATAAAATGTTTCGAGAAACCAAGAAGATAAACGCCTATTACGTACACGCCATTATCTTTGGTTTTCTTTGGTTGTTCATCACCTATTTTGCGCCGCAGTATTTTTATCACGCCGTGCTTATTCCAACGATATTGTTTTTGATATTAAATCTGCGCGGAGATATCTATCAGTCCACTGAAAAATTTGCAATTTCAGTCGCCGGTTATCTCTACATTCCGGTATTGATCTCGACACTGATCATGTTGCGGGAACATTCTACCGGTATCAGCGAATCGGAATCATGGAAACTCGTACTGGCGCTTTTTGTTACTGTCTGGATCAATGATACTTTTGCATATATCTTCGGGTCACTGCTCGGGAAAAACAAACTTGCCCCGAAAATATCACCGAAAAAATCCAGGGAAGGAAGTTTTGCCGGGATTGTCGGCGCGTTGATGGCAAGTTTTATATTTTATTATACAGGGATTCTGCCGGGTTTTTTTACAATCATCCATGTTTTGGTATTTGCAGTGATCCTGGGCGTTTTTCCGCAATTGGGTGATTTGACGGAATCTATGTTTAAGCGGGATACCGGTGTTAAGGATTCCGGCAGGATTTTGCTTGGTCACGGCGGTGTTTTAGACCGGTTTGATGCTATTTTTTTGACGGCGCCGGCGGTCTATTTATTTATGGATGTTAGTTTAAAATTATTAAATTAAAAGGAGATGATGACAATGTCTCAATCAGTAGAAGAATTTCTACAAGGCCTGCAAGGGGAACTTAAATATGACAATTCCCCGATAACAATTGTTCTGGCGGCAGGCCACGGTAAACGGATCAAATCGAATACATCTAAAATGCTTCATGAAATCTGGGGCAAGCCAACCGCAACCAGAGTAATCAATGCTGCGGCCAGAGGCTTAAATTCTGAGAATACAATTGCCGTGGTGGGAATAAAAGCCCGCCAGGTGGCTGAAGCTATCGGAACATCCGGGCAGGGTATGTTTGCCTACCAGGAAGAGCAATTGGGAACCGGCCATGCTGCTATGGTTGCCCTGGATAAAATTGATGCCGGTAAAAATATTGGCGATATTTACATTTTTCCCGGTGACATGGGATTATTAAGCCCGGAAGTGGTCAGTGACTTTAAAAATGCTTTTGAAAAATCCGGCGCCGGTATGATGATATTGACAGGCGTTTATAAAGGCGATCCCATGGAAAATCATTACGGCAGGATCGTTCGTGTTCCCGCCACTGATATCGAGGGGAAACCGGCGGGAAATGATCAAAACAAGGTGATCGAAATTAAAGAATATAAGGATATTCTGACGGTTGACAGTGATTATGTCCTCACCTACAATGGTAATAAATATAAATTTACCCGCGAAGAATTGCTGAATATAAAGGAATATAATTCCGGTGTTTATGCCTGTAAATACGAGCCGGTCAATCATCATATTCGAAAAATCGGCACGGATAATGCTCAGGGTGAAGTCTATATCACTGACCTGATCACAAAGTTCAATGCCAATAACATTGCGGTGGATGCGCATCCCAGCCTGACCAATGAAGCGGTTATGGGTTTTAATACGAAAAGTGTCTTATATGAAATGAATGAAATCTACCGTGATAATGTCTATGAAAAACTTAAAGATATGATCACTTTTGAAGATAAAACCGATTTTTTTCTGGCAGATGAAGTGGTTGAACAATTATTGGAAATGGAAAAGAAACACCGTGTGCTTGACATCTATATCGGCAAGGGTGTTTATATCGGTGAAGAAGTAACGCTCTCCAGAAATGTGGTCATTGAAAGAAATTGTGTTTTGACCGCCGACATCACTCTTGGTGAAGGTACTTTTGTCAATCAAAATAGTGTGATCGAATAGAAAATTTAACCGGAGGATTTATGAGAAAAATATTTGTTACGATTATTGCCTTATTAGTGGCAGCCTTAATGATTGGCTGTTCAAATCCCTATGAAAATAAAATAGTCATTGAATTAAATCCTGAAAAAGCGCCGCAAACGGTGGCCAATTTTCTGGAGTACTCAAAAAGCGGGCATTATGAAGGCACGATTTTTCACCGGGTTATAGCTGAATTTATGATTCAGGGAGGTGGATTTACGCCGGAACTTGAAAAGAAACCAACAAAGGACCCGATCAAAAATGAAGCAGATAACGGTCTCTCCAATAAGCGGGGGACTATTGCCATGGCCAGAACAGGAGATCCTCACTCAGCCAGCGCGCAATTTTTTATTAATGTCGTGGATAATGACAGATTAGACCATAAGGATAAAACAAACAATGGCTGGGGATATTGTGTGTTTGGTAAAGTGGTGGAAGGAATGGATGTCGTTGACCGGATCAGAGAGGTTGACGTGTCCACTAAAAAGGGCATGCAAAATGTGCCGGTCAATCCGGTGGTTATTAAAGCCGTTAAAGTGAATGGCAATACCGTTACTTTTGGCATTGAGTTCAAATAACTGAATTTACCAACATTTTTGTAATTATAAACCCACCGGTTGCTGCTGGTGGGTTTTTGTATTTTCAGATTTGAAAAGATCTTTTAAAAAATTGTCCGTCAGCGTAAATTTCCAAACTGATGTAACAATAAATACAGGAGTATAAAATGGCAAAAAAATTAGGTGATATAGTAATTGAACTCAATTCTGAAAAAGCGCCGAAAACCGTTGAAAATTTTATTGAATACTGTGAGGATGGTTTCTATGAAGGCACAATTTTTCATCGTGTGATCAGGGGATTTATGATTCAGGGCGGCGGATTTGAGCCCGGTATGGAAAAAAAGGATACAAAACTGCCAATCGGCAGTGAAGCTAACAATGGCCTGAAAAATCTTCGCGGCACAATTGCCATGGCGCGAACCCAGGATCCTCATTCGGCAACCGCCCAGTTTTTCATCAATACAGCGGATAATCCGGATCTTGACTACCAGAATAAAACAATGCATGGCTGGGGTTACTGCGTCTTTGGCCGGGTAACTGATGGTATGAATGTGGTGAACCAGATTGAAAATACCAAAACAACTTTTCATGGTATGTACCAGGATGTTCCCCAAAAAGACCATATCATTGACAGTGTAAAGGTTGACGGCGATACCGTGACATTAGGCATTTCTGCAGAGTAATCCTTTCAAATGGTCGTCAGACCTTTGAGAGGGTTGGTGTCCGACCCGCAATCCCCGGGTTTCTGCTATTTTATTATGTTATTAATGATATTTTAATTTAATAATTATCATTATAGGGTTAACACTGAGAATTTTAAAAAAAACCGAAGGAAAAGTCAAAACTGTTTATTTTAAGAAATCGATTTTCAGATGAAATGGGTTAAAAGTTAACTATTATCAGGCACCAAAAACAGCAAAAATATGCTGTGAAAAATGAGCAGGAGAAAGTGCCGAATTTCTTTGGAAAAACAAAAAAGCTATATTATTTTAGTGCCGATTTGAAATTACCTGATTTTGGCGAAGAAAGTAATGGAAGATCAGTAGATATTATTGGTGAAGAAAAATAATAAATGGAGGACAATCGTATGGCAAAAATTTTACTTGTCGATGACGATTTTGATTTTGTATCCGGAGTAACTGTGGTATTGGAAGCAGCCGGTTATGAGGTTATTTCTGAATATTCCCGGGAAAAAGGAATGGCTTTATTCGAAGAAGAAAAACCTGATCTCGCAATTTTGGACGTAATGATGGATCAGCCTGACGACGGATTTACCCTGGCCCAGGACCTGAAAAGAAAACATCCTGAAGCAAAGATCATGATGCTATCCAGCATCGGACAGGTGACAGGAATGGATTTTGGCAAAGATGATGAAATGGTGCCCGTTGACACCTTTGAAGAAAAGCCCATCATGCCTAACAGATTACTTGAAAAAGTAAAAGAATTGCTGGACAAATAAGGAGATCAGACATGCAGGCTATTTCAAAAGAAAGTTTACAAAAAGATTTTGTGGAATTAAAAGCAAAGTATGGCGATGACCGCTCTGCATTGCTGCCGATTTTACAGGATTTACAAGAAAAATATCGCTATTTATCAGACCTGATCATGCAGGAAACCGCCCACGCTCTTGATATCCACCCCGTGGAAGTTGAAGGGGTTGCCAGTTTTTACAGCTTTTTCAAAACAAAAAAGCAACAGGGTAAATATGTGATCCGGTTATGTCAAACCATCTCATGCGATTTGGATGGTAAGGCCAATGTTGCCAGACAACTGGAAAATGAACTGGGAATTAAATTTGGTGAAACCACCAAAGACGGAATGTTCACACTGGAATACACAAACTGCCTCGGCATGTGTGACCAGGGACCGGCTATGATGATCAATGACAGATTATTTGCCAAAGTAACTCCGGCCAAAGTTTCCAAAATTATTGCTGACTGTAGAAATGAATATGTAAAATCTGATTTTCCAAAAGTAGTGCCGTCAGATGTCAGAAAAAGTGGTCCCATCCTGGATCATGGTGTCCAATCAGGCGCCGGTTTGAAAAAAGCCCTGGAAATGAAAAGATCCGATATTCTTCACAGTCTCAGACAGTCCGGTCTGAAAGGCCGTGGTGGTGCCGGATTCCCAACTTCTATTAAATGGCAGCTGGCCGCCGCCGCCAAAGATGAAAAGAAATATGTTGTTTGTAATGCTGATGAAGGCGAACCGGGCACCTTTAAAGACAGATATTTACTTTATAATCATACCGACATGTTACTGGATGGTATGACTGTCGCTGCCTATGTACTGGGAGCGAAACAAGGATATATATATCTTCGTGGCGAATACCTTTATATGAAAAGATTTCTTGAAGAAAAATTACAACAGCGCAGAGATGAAAACATGCTGGGAGAAAATATTCTTGGTAAAGATGGCTTTAATTTTAATCTGGAACTGAGAATGGGCGCCGGCGCTTACGTCTGTGGTGAAGAAACCGCACTTATCGAATCTTTGGAAGGTGAAAGAGGCGAACCCAGAAACAGACCCCCTTTTCCGGTAGATACCGGATTTCAGGGCCATCCCACAGCAGTGAATAATGTGGAAACCTTTGTTGATGCCGCATTGATCTGTGCAAAAGGCCATGAATGGTTCGCAAAACACGGTACTGAACAATCCCGGGGAACAAAACTTTTTAGTGTTTCCGGCCACTGTGACAATCCCGGAATTTATGAACTGCCTTATGGTACAACAGTAAAAGAACTGCTGAAAGAAGTTGGCGGTGAAAATGCCAAGGCTGTACAGGTGGGTGGTGCCGGTGGACAATGTGTTCCGCGCAAAGAATTCGATCGTGGTATCGCTTATGAAGACGCTTCTTCCGGCGGTTCTATTATTGTCTTTGGACCCGATGCTGATATGCTGGAAGTTGCCAGGAACTTTATGGAATTTTTTACTGAAGAATCCTGCGGTCAGTGTACCCCTTGTCGTGATGGCAATCCGAAATTGCTGGAAGGCATTGAAATGCTGGAAAACGGGCGTTGCTCTTACTCCTATCTGCAGGAATTGATTGCCCTGGGTGAAACCATGCAGCTGGCATCCAAATGCGGACTCGGACAATCAGCCCCCAATGCTTTTATATCAATTATGACAAATTTCCAATCTGAAGTTCTCGGTCGCGTACCGGAAAAAGAATAAGGAGGTAAGAAAATGCCTGACAAAAATAATGATTTCATTGAAGATAAAAAGGCCAGAGCACCTAAATCTACATCTCCTTCTACGGTCAACAAACCGGAAAATGTTGATGCTATTGGTGCTTTGATATCAATTGAAATTGATGATCATAAATTAAAAGTTCCCATGGGAACAACCATCCTGGAAGCAGCACATAAGATCGGCATTACCATTCCGACCCTGTGTCATCACGATGACCTTTGTGTTGCCGGTGTTTGCCGTATATGTGTGGTGGAAGTTGAAGGAATGAGAACCCTTCAGGCCTCCTGTGCCTATCCGATCACGTCACCGATTAAAATTCATACCCACACCCGTAAAGTTCGTAAAGCCAGACGTCATGTCCTGGACCTATTGCTCTCCAACCATGTTGGCGAATGTTACGCTTGTGTGAGAAATAATAATTGTGAATTACAATCCCTTGCCAAGGAATATGGCGTTGATTTTTACCGGTTTGGACACAGAAGCGAACCAAAATACGGGAAAGACAACTCCAGTTATGCAATTGCCCGTGATATGGATAAATGTATCCTCTGTCGCCGCTGTGTCAGAACCTGTGTTGACCTTCAGGAAGTCGGAGTTTACGACGCTCTGAACAAAGGCGATGAAACTGAAATCGGTATGTTCCTGGATAAACAGATGTCTGAACAGATCTGTATCAACTGTGGCCAGTGTATTAACCGCTGTCCTACCGGCGCATTGCATGCCAATGACCCCTCTGATATTGTCTGGAATGCCATTGATGATCCGAAAAAACATGTGGTTATTCAAACCGCACCGGCGCCCAGATCCGCTATCGGCGAATGTTTTGACCTGGAACCCGGTACACCCTTGACTTTTGAAATGAACACAGCCATGCGATATTGTGGCTTTGATAAAGTCTTTGATACCAACTTTACCGCCGACCTCACAATTATGGAAGAGGGAGTGGAATTGATCCAGCGTCTTTATGGTGCTTTAGTTGAGAAAAAGGAAGATGTGGCATTGCCGCAATTCACTTCCTGCTCACCGGGCTGGGTAAAATATATTGAACATTTCAAACCTGAAATGCTGCCCAATGTATCCACCGCAAAATCACCGCAGCAGATGTTTGGTTCCGTTATCAAAACATATTATGCTGAACAAAATAACATTGATCCGGCCGATATCGTGACAGTTGCCCTGATGCCCTGTACAGCCAAAAAATTCGAATGTAACCGCCCCGAAATGTCGGATTCCGGTTTTAAAGATGTTGATTTTGGTCTGACCACTCGTGAATTGGCGCAGATGTTTAAGGAAGCCGGTATCGAATTGCCAAAACTGGAAAAATCTGACTTTGATGATCCTTTTGGTACACAGACCGGTTCCGGTGTGATTTTCGGCGCTACCGGCGGTGTGATGGAATCTGCTATCAGAACTGTCTATGAACTGGTGACCGGTAAGAAGATTGATGATCTTTTTGATCATGCCAATGTTATTCCGGTGCGTGGGTTCGATGGTATTCGTTATGCGGAATTGCCAATTGAAGAAGTTGGCCCGGTACCGGATATGCTGAAACACCTGGTTCCCGACTGGAACTGGTTGAAAGGTGCTACTCTGAAAGTTGCTATCTGCCACGGTACTGCCAATGCCAAAAAAGTGTTGGAAAATATCGAGCAGGGCGGCAAACTCAGTGAATGCCATTTTATCGAATTCATGGCTTGCCCGGGTGGATGTCTTGGCGGTGGTGGAATGCCTATTCCCACCAGTGAAGAAATCCGCAAAGCCCGCGCAAAAGCGATCTATGCAGAAGACGAATCCAGTGAAGTGAGAAAATCCTATGAAAATCCGGCTGTACTGAAACTTTATAAAGAGTTTTTTACAGAAGGACCTTGTGGACATAAATCTCACAAACTGCTGCACACGCACTATGTGGATCGCGGTAAAAAAGTAGTATAGTTTTATATATTGTTTATAATTTAAACCTCCGAAGTTTTCAAAACTTCGGAGGTTTTTCGTTTATTTCCAATTTTAATCTCTAAATGAAATATTGACTGATATAAAATATTAAATTATTTCTTCTTCTTTCGTTTCTTCTTCTTCTTCCCCTTAACCTCAACCTTAACCTTAACCTTAACCTTAACCTTCTTTTTCTTCTTAAAAACAGACCGTTCATCCAGCAATACATCCACCGGTAATTCCGCATCCTGGGGATTGAGTGTGATGTGATAATCTTTTTTGGTCAGATTGATTACTTCTATATTTTTATTGATAAAGCTGTGAATCTCTTCCAGCATATCTTTTTCCCGGTCACTGCAAAATGAAACTGCAATACCTTTATTGACACCCCGGCCGGTGCGGCCCACGCGATGGACATAGTTTTCAGCAATTTCCGGCAAATCGTAATTAATCACAAAATTGACATTGGGAATATCAATTCCACGGGCGGTCACATCTGTGGCAATTAGAATATTGGCCCTCCCTTGTTTGAACGCCTGCATCGCTTCAAGACGATCGGTTTGATCCTTATCCCCATGCAGAGTCAGCGTAGGGATACCAACACGGTTCATAGCGCTGGAAACCCGTTCAGCACGGACTTTTGTGCGTACAAATACCAGAATTTTGCTGTCGGGATGTTCATGAATAAACCGCTCCAGGAAAAAGCGTTTGTCGTCCATTTTTATGAACATAACAAAATGGTAAACATTTTTTGAGACCGGATCTTTGGGGGATATCTGGATTCGAATGGCGGAACTTTTCACCTGGGAGTAAGCCAGTTTCTTGATCTCATCATTGATCGTGGCGGAAAAGAAAAGGGTCTGATGCCGCCGTTTGAGTTTGTCCTTAATGGATTTGATATCACCGATAAATCCCATATCCAGCATGCGGTCGGCTTCATCGAGGATCAGGGTGCGAACATTAGTGACATCAATATGGCCCTGGCTGATCAAATCAAACATTCTGCCCGGTGTGGCGATTAAAATATCGATGCCTTTAGTCAACCGGTCAATCTGATTGTCCTGATCAACACCGCCATAGATGGCCAAAGCCTTGACGCGGGTATGTTTACATATTTTGTTAAAGACCGAACCGATCTGCTGAGCCAGTTCCCGGGTGGGCACCATGACGATACACTGGATACCGCGGGAGCGTTTGCTGGATTTGTAACGGTGTATTTTGTCAATTACGGGAATGGCAAAGGCGGCGGTTTTTCCGGTGCCCGTTTGGGCGATGGCCATTACATCTTCCTCATTCATGATATTTGGAATGGCTTTGTACTGTATGTCAGTGGGGCGCTTGAAGCCAAGCTGGTTAAGATTGTTTTTTATTTCGTCGGATATGTCGTAATCTTTAAACTTCATGAGGTCCTTTAATTAATAATTATTTTCGGCTGCAAAGATATATTATTTTCGCTAATAATCAAAGGAATTACAAATATCTGTTAATGATATTTCATTTTGGTATTCTGTCACCCCTTCGGGGTTGTCTCGACATTCTGTTGGTTGTTATAAAAATGTCATGCCTTCGGCATTAATACTTTGGGAGAGATGCAAACAAAGAATCCCGAAGGGATGAAATTATTATAATCCCAGCAAATCCTGGTAGTTGCAACCCTGAAAGGGTGACAGAGTATTTGTCTTTCCAGGCTGAGTTGTAGTTTTGCAGATCTTCTGTCACCCCTTCGGGGTTGTCCCGACATACTATTGGATGTTATAAAAATGTCATGCATTCGGCATTTATTCTTTGGCTGAGATGCAAATAAAAATCCCGAGGGGATGAAATTATTATAATAATCCCAACAAATCCTAATAGTTGCAACCCTGAAAGGGTGACAGAGTATTCGTCTTTCCAGGCTGAGTTGTAGTTTTGCAGATCTTCTGTCACCCCTTCGGGGTTG
>CAYYMT010000046.1:0-24867 GCA_964472715.1 uncultured bacterium
GCAGCTTCAATATCATAAAGTCTGGTTGAGGTGGTTCCCGGGGGATAATACCCGGCAATGCTAACATAATTCCATGTTTCACCACCGTCATCGGTATACCATGAATGTCCACCATTGGCGCTGGAAATAACAACCCCTGTATTTTCATTAGTAAAGGCTATACCACCATCAAGATCTTCACCATCAAAACTAAATTCAGAACGGGTAAAGTTTGCGCCGCCGTCAGTGGTTTTCAATAATGTGGAGTCATCACCACAAAAATAAACAACATCGGCTGAAACAACACTTAATCCTGCAATATCATAGGGATAATTGGCTGTGTCCCCGATCATCGTCCAATTGGCACCGCCGTCGGTGGTTTTGTAGATTTCACCTTCGCCGGCACAGGCATAGCCGACATTGGCGTCAGCGAATTCAACAACCACCCAATCTTCAGAACCGGCAACCAGTTCACGTACAGTCGTCCAACTGGCACCACCGTCTGTTGTTTTTTGCACACGCCCTTCATCATTGACCAGCCAACCGGTATTGGCGTCAATGAAAAAAGCGTCATTCGGACCTTCAAAAGGGCCATACTCCATCGCGGTCTCTCTAACTGTTTCCCATTCCTGGGCAACCGCGAAAGCGGCAATTCCCAGCACAACAATTAACAGTAATAATTTCTTCATAAAATCCTCCTTTTGGTTATGAATAGATACTCTGCTTTCCTACCTTATAAAAAATACGTCTATTCCAAATTTTTCATTCTGTCTGTCAACATCCGCCGGATTGAACACAGTATAATTCAGACCGATATCAATTCTGCCAAATACAAATTGTTTTGAATATCCTAATTTTGCGCCCCGGAAATCAAAGGAACCGGTCTCCGGCCACAAAAAATCTGTCTCATATACACCAATATTGCCGGAGAAATAAAACGTTGACACCTGGTTCACATTGAAATTGCTTCCAAAAATATAGCTGTTGCTATTCAATTCATCATCATAGATAAATGCGGCGGTATATTCTTCATATTCAATATTCCCTTTGCTTATTTCAAAACCGGCATAGGGTTCGATAATTGTTCCCAGTTTAATTTTGCCCAGAGCGCCGAAACGATTTTCCGATTCATCCTTTTCCAGGGTTAATACATCATAGCCCTTGGGCTCTCCCCAGTCCACAAGGGAGCGATAGGTGAAATAAGCCTGAATATTTAATAATTCATTAATATAAAACAGATTGGATTTTACATCCCAGCCTTCACGCTGCCAGTAGGCCCGCTGATGCAAATCTTTGACAGCGCCAACTTTTATATTGTTCTTGTGCTGTCCGAAGGAGCCGGAAACCCGGTAGCCGAAACCTGTGCCGGCAATCTGTTTTTGTTCAGCGCTGATAATTAACTCGTATCCTTCGCGGTCACTATTTTTTCGACTTAATGATCGGGGATCTTCAGCCAGATAAAGATGGTATCCATACCAGGTGCGGGTCATCGCCGAAACATATTTCTTCACCGCTTCATATTTGGACTGGCGATTAAAATAGCGAAAAGCCATGCCAATCCGGCTTAATTTCGAATCCGATTGTATTGAAAGTCCGGCCGTCACATCCATATCCCGGGAGATTGTCTGGCATTCAGTATAGATATCCTTTAGGCCTCGTTCCACTCCGTAGTTGATCTGTAATCCCAGGCTAATATTATCCGTCGTATTGTGATGATACAGAAACCATAATTTCGGACCGCTGTAACTAACATCCCCTTCAGTAGTATCGCTGTAGCTGAAATAATTATTGTAAAAATCTTTCTCCAGCGAGCGATAGACATTCCTGTGGTAAGAATCATAATATTTCACACCCGAAACGATCATACTTTTCTGACTCAGATATCGAATCCAGAGCAAATCAAGGCCCAGATTCTCCGTTCTTTCCGGATCAAAGCGGCGATGATGCCCGTTATTATTCTTGATCCCAGAAATCCTGAACAAATTATAATTCGACGGATAAGCGGTATTCACGAAAGCCGGATTTTGACTTAAATCATACAGATTATACTCAACATAATTCCGCAGATATTGATCTTTGAAAAAATTCGTCTGCCGGAACAAATCTTGTTCATAAGCTATTGCCAGATTTGCTAAAATAACAATCACAATAAAAATATTGCGCATCACTTTCAATCCTGTTTTATTTCCTGCATTACTCATGGTGATACCCCGGAGTTGGCGCCGGTATTATTACAAAATCAATGGTGGAGTTATTAGTGTCAAACCCCGGTGAAATACGTTCCAATGATGTTCCGCTGTATTTTGATTGGCCAACACCGCCAAACCCGCGGTCAAGGGCATCTTCAATTTCTTTAATGTGGTCGGACTTTGAGGACCATTCCACACAATCGATCACCGATTCCATATCAATGCCGTCAGTATAATCCAGGTCACTGCCATCGGCAATTAAAACCACATCTCCGGTAATCCCCACCAGAAAATCAAGGGTATGGCCGGCTTCCAGATTTTCCAGGTTAGGCACATCGGGATTATCCGGATCATTCAGCATCAAACTGTTTTTAAATTCAAAATCAGCATTGGAAAGGTCGACACTGGCATTGCCGTTAAAAATTTCGCCCTTGTGATCATAGGCATCGGATGCCACAACAATAAATTCCCCCGGATAAATCGGATAATCTTCTGTTCCGCCCAAAGGCTCTCCGGGAAACTGAAAAATATAGGTCACATTTTCCAGGTACTTACCCATTCGGCAAAAGATCATGCCATCCAGATACAGGGTGTCATCGGAAGAATTGTAGAGTTCAAAAAACTGGTCGTAAAAATAGAAAAAGTTATTGGGCGGGCCGCAGGAATAAATTTCATTGATCTTAATACCACCGGTGCTTCCCGATGCAATGGTTTCAACAGAATCCACCAGATAGTCATTTCCATCAGGAGACAAGACCTTACTTCCGGCAACTAAAATCGTATCATTTTCGCCGGGATTCAGAAAAGAGGGGACAATTCCCATTCCATTGACATTAATTTTGTATTCCGAAAGCGGCAGGCCGTCAAAACTGACCTTACCGGATTCGTCAGTGGTATCATGCAGGGTTGCCATATTATATCCCATACTTGATACTTTTACCGGCAGATCCCTGACCGGATCACCTTCCAGTTTCATGGTTAATTCCATACCGAAATCACCATCATGCAATGAAGGGGAATCTTTATAACAGCCGGTCAGAAAGATCAGCAAAAAGAAACCGGGTAGCAATTTTTTTACCATTGTGTACTGACCTCCAATCCATAATATATTTCAGGATTCAACTCTTGGTCCCAATCAGTGTAGGGGTGATTCCACAGCGCGCGGTCATCAAAGAGATTATTAATATACAGCGATAGTTCGGATTTCCTTGTCAGGGATTTTGTGATTCGCAGATTAAACAGCCAATGGTTGCTGTAATCAAAGAGTTCTTTGTCCCACCAGTCATTCATTCCCTGGTAAAATAAATACTCCTCCTCATTGATTTTTCGCATATAAGAAGTTGAATGATATTCTGTTTTTTTATACTCCATAGGAACCTGCTGAACATCCAGCGTTATCCACGCTCCCAGGCGCTGGCTGACATAATTCAATTGATAATCAACAACGACTTTTTCGCGCCAGTTAGAAGCCGGCTTATACCAGGGGGTTTCCCCGTAATCTCGGTTGGGTTTGCTGTCATACGCGGTTTTTCGTCTACCGGTTTCACTATAGCGATAGGTGATATTCATGTTGAACTGAAGATTTTTTATCCGCTTTGTCCGCAGTGTAAATTCCAGTCCATAATAATCTTTCCATCCCCGGTTTTCATAAATACTGTAACTGGCTGCAGTCAGTGTATCCGGGTTGACCTGGTATCCAAAGGGATATCCCCGGCTGCTGGGGCGATTATCAATATAGGAGTAATACCCGGTCAGTGAAAATCCTACCAGATCCACCGGCCTCCAATCGATCGAGGCTTCATATTTTTTAGTAGAATAGGAACTCAGTCCCGGATTTTCCTGGAATTCCACATCTTCAACCAGAACAGAATCTTCATTGATATATTTGAAATAGGCCGGCCCGCGATACATGTAACTCAACGAGGTTGCCTGCACACTCTGTCCGGCGCCAATGCGAAACCGCAGGTCATCAGTTAGAAAATATTGAAAATTAAACCGCGGACTTAAAAATTCACCGTTACGATCATCAAAAATACCTTTGGAAAAATCTATACCTTCGGGATTAAAGACCGAATATCTTAATCCCAGATTCAAATTGTAGCGGCGGTTAAATAATTTTCCTGATAGTTTGTCCTGCACAAAAAGAGAGTGCTGCTGGAGTCCGCCATATTCGTCAAAAGCATAAGACCGTCTGTCGGAAGCGATTCCATAATAATTCCAGAATTCATCCAATACAATACCATCGCCGACATTTGTATCGTATTTACTATTCAATCCTATTGCGAAGGTGTGCTCGGTATTGGCCAGGGTCACCTGGCGGCTGTACTTAACATTGGCGTTCAGGTTAATTTCATACCCTAAGTTTTTATGTTTGCCGACATAACCGGCCATTGTTGTATCTGTCAGTGTTTTTCCCTCATATTCTACAAATACACCTTCAGGAATAAAAACCTGGTCGGTAACAAATTTTTCTTTGAATTCTTTTCTGCGGTTCACATTGAGACTGATAAGACCGGTATAATTTTCTTCATCATTGGGATCATAATCCAAATTGAAAAGGGCGGAAGTTTTATACCCTTCATTATAGTTGCGCATATTATAAATGCCGTAGGGCGCGTCACTGTCCAGGGTACGGGTGTAAGTCAATTGAGTACGGGTATTTAATTTTTCATCCATGAACGGGTGGGTGTAGGCTAATTTGCCATAGATGCGATGATATTCATCACCATCTTCCCGCAGGTCCCGCTCGCTGAATCCATAATTGAAATGATAATCAATATAATTTTCCGTGAATTTATGGCCACCGCTGTAACTGGCGGTCTTGGTATCGGGATTGATCTTTCCTTTGACCTTATTGATCATGTAGCCGGACTTGGTTTTCACTTTGATCAGGCCATTGCTGAAGTTTCCGTATTCTGCCGAAGGAATACCGGTGATCACTTCAACAGACTCAATATTATCCGCGGGAATGGTTCTCAGATCAACGCCTGACCGGCCGGTTTGACCGAGATCAGCGGCTGTGGAAATTGTGTTCCCATCGACGACGATGGAGGTGCCGTAGGATTCAATATACCCGTCAGACCCCTGCAAACTGACAGAGCGTATGCCGGCATAACTCTGTTTTGATAAGCCCGGGTTCTGTGTTTTTTCAACACCGGGGATCAGGTTCAGTACATCACCGAGATTTGTCGCCTGCATGTGTTCGATCTCGCCGGAACTGATCTTGCGGGTGGTCACCGATTCTTCGGGGATCAGTTCTTCACCGTGGGATTTGACCTCAATGCTGCCGATCATAAAGCAGTAATCGGAATCCTTTTCATGACGATGGCCATGGCGACGCATTCCATGCTTGCGCCGGTTGCGCTTTGTTTTTTCCAAAAGATCAATATTACATTCATAGTCCTGTTGGGGATTAACCTGAAAATCAAAGAGGATGTTTTTATAATAGTTTGGTTTTGAGGCTTCCAGCTGGTAAATACCGCTTTTCACCCCCGGCATAAAATATCTTCCCTCTTTGTCCGAGATAACCGTCTGAATAACTGTGCCTTCTGACATATCGACGAGTCTTACAATGGCCCCGCCAAGCGGTTCCCGGCTTAAACAGCTACTGATCTCACCGCTGATTTCAGATGCCATTAACATCAAAGGCAGCAACAATAATAGAATGATCTTTTTCATAGCCCCACACCAATAATTTTCACTTCACACGAAACTTAATTTATCAGTATCACTGATAAAAAGAAAGAAATAACCAATATACAAAGAATAATTTTTAAATAATTTTATTATCAGTCCTCTTATATTTATTCAAATTCCTTCAACTCTTCTTTCGTAATATTCCCGGAAACAGAAAGGATATAATGATCAGTATCCAGATATTTATTGGCAACACGCTTCACATCTTCCGCTGTAACAGCCATATATCTTTCCCTGGCATGATCAAAGTGGTCAAGCGGTTGTTCATTCTTTAACAGTTCAAAAACTTTTGCGCCAATATCATCCGGCGTCCGCAGCTGAAAACCGAGCAGGGAAACAGATCTGTATTTGGCTTTTTCCAGTTCTTCCCGGGTAACTCCCTCTTGCTGAACTTTTTTGATCTGCTCCAGCATTCCACTTACCATTTCGCTGACATTATCTGCATCGGTATTTGTCCGGATATTCCAGTATCCGCCATG
The DNA here is from genome assembly GCA_964472715.1 of uncultured bacterium. Taxonomy (GTDB): domain Bacteria; phylum Fidelibacterota; class UBA2242; order UBA2242; family JAFGTP01; genus JAFGTP01. The sequence goes on from CAYYMT010000046.1 coordinate 6,344, forward strand.
CTCTCTGACCCACAGGTTGCTTCTGATGCTGTAGCAAAGTCCTCTGTTGTCACGAAGTTCCACACCCATTCTTGAGGTCAGGGTTGATCCGCACAGGATCCGCTCCAAAATCTTCAACGCCGGTAAATCGGGATTACCATTTTTAATACCGCCTTTGACGGGATTAAACCCGATATCCACGCGGCATTGTTTGGCATCCGCTATATTGACGGCATAGACTTCGCGTCTTTCCAAGGGCTTGATCTCGCTGAAAGGAAGCATGGGGTCGCCGGAGGGTTTTTGCCACTGTCCCAATTGTTTATTGAGTTTTTCCTTTATCCACTCTTCATTGCAATCGCCGACCACAACCAGTTTCAACCGTTCCGGGCTGAAATATTTATTATAATGGTCAATAAGATGCCGGCGGGTCACTTTTTTAAAAGCTTCCGGGTCACCGGCGTGGGGAAGGGCGTACTGGTGGCCTTCAAAAATGCCGGTAAACATTTTATAAAAAGCCTGCATTTCCTTCTTATTATTATATTTTTCGGCGGAATTGATCAGGCGCGGCCGGATTTTTTCTACCTGGTCTTCCGGAAATGTTGAGTTAACCAAAATATCATAGACATCGGTCAACATGGTATCCGTATCCTCTTTCAGTGAATAGCCGGAAAAAGTGATGCCTGACCATCCCTGGTTAAAGCGTGTATGATAGGGGGTAAAGGAGCGGGTTTCCAATATTTCATCATAAGTTTTACTGGTGGTGCCTCTTCCCAGCATACTGGTAATAAAAGTCGTGAATCCGGGATAATCTTCATTTTCCTGTAAACGGCCGTTTTCAATATATCCCATTACGTAAATTGTCGGAAAATCATGATTTTCTACCAGATAGACGGGAACATCATTATCAAGTGTAAATTTTTCAACCAGCGGTTCAATGGGTTTCGGCGCGATGACATCATCCAGATCGGGTTTATATAGTTCTTCCACCGGCACATTGTGCTTGAACATTCCGGCGATCTTTTGGATAAAACTTTTTTTGCTGGCGGAAACATTGCTATCATCCTCGTCAGCCTGAGAAGAATCAGGCGCTTCTGTGGCTGCCATCAAGTCCACTTCTTTAGCAGTGGCAGAATCGGGATAAGCATAGCAAATAAATAGATTTTTGTCGATAAAATAGGTTTTCATGACCCGCATGAGATCTTCTTTGGTCACCTGTTGTACACGACCGGGCCACTGATTGATAAACTCCCAGCCAAAATAATTTTCATAGAGACCAATATTTCCGCCCAGTTTGCTGATATACTGGTCACCGGTTTTTTCCTCAAACTCAATTTCATTCTTGATCTTCTGAAAATCATAGTCATCGATCGGTGTGTATTTCATGCTGTCGATTTCTTCCCAGATAATCGTCTCAACCTCTTCGATTGTGGCTTCCGGCCGCAACCGCGCTGTAATGGCAAAGGTTCGCGGGTCCTTGCTCACACCGTAACCGCCGGCAGCGATGGTACACAATTCCTCTTCGCGAACTAATCTTTTATTTAACCGTGAAGTGGAGGAACGGCCGGCAAATATTTTGGACGCCACATAAAGCGCAGGGCCATCGGCATGGGCGCGGGTGGGCACATTGAAATGCATATTAATAGATTCTTCCTGCAATTCGCTGTGACGAAACTCCAGGGTCTTCTTGCCCTGGGATTCAACGCGAACAAACTCCGGCAGATTCAGCTCCGGCCCTCTGGGAATATCACCAAAATATTTTTTGACTTTTTTCATAATCGCGTCATGATCAAAATCGCCGCACAGCACCAGCGTGGCATTATTGGGAGTGTAGTACTTCTTATAATAAGCATAAGCCTGCTCGCGGGTAATGCGGTCAATATCATGCATCCAGCCAATTACCGGATTTTTATAGGGATGACTTTTATAAATGATGGTGTTCATTTCTTCCCGCTTCATACCCCGCGGTGTATTTTCCGTACGCATTTTGCGTTCTTCCTTGATCACGTCAATTTCTGATTCAAATTCAGCGGGGTCAAACTTACATTTGTACATCCGCTCCGCTTCAATATCAAAGGCCAGGTCAATTTTATTTTTAGGTAAGAACTCATAGTACACTGTAATATCAGAAGAGGTAAAGGCATTGAAAATACCGCCGTTGTCGGAAATGAGTTTTGATATCTTCCCCTTGCTGAACCGATCGGTTCCCTTGAACATCATGTGTTCCACAATATGGGAGATGCCGGTCTGCCCGTAAGGTTCATTTTTAGCGCCGACATTGTAGGTTAATCTGGAATATATCATAGGCGCGGAATCCATTTCATAAGTAATGACATGAAGGCCATTACTCAATGTTTCCTCGCGAATTATATTTGGATTTAAAGCAAAGGCAATGGTTTGAAATACAAAGATTAAAATAAAAATTGTAAGTGCTCGTCTGATTTTCATTGGTAATGATCCCCTTTTAGTAGTCATTATTAGGTTGTCCTAATTTAAATAGCCTCATCTAATAAAGCAAATCGTTATTAATACTTTTTCCCGGTTCAAAACAAATGCCACAAAAATGCCCGTCGAATCAGGGAATAATTCCCCAAATTTTTGCAACTACTTTGTCGAACTTTCGACAAAAATGTCGGGAAATTCAACCCCTTTTATATCTCCTCCTCTAAAATAAATGGCGCCAGATTATTGGCATACAACTTGTCATTACCAATTTTGCAATTGACTAATGCTATTTTAACCCAAAAATAAAGATTGCAATTATGAATGAAAACATTATTGAATGTAAAAATCTGACCCACAGTTATGGTGATCAGCTGGTTTACAAAGACCTGAATTTCACCGTCGAGAGAGGCAAAATTTTTGGATTGCTGGGAAAAAACGGCATGGGAAAAACCACAACCATCAATATTATGATGGGATTTCTCAGGCCAACTTCCGGAAGCATCAAAATTTTTGGCGAGGATTCCCACAAACTCTCACCGGCCACCCGCGCGCGCATCGGCCTGCTGCACGAAGGCCACCTGGCCTATGAATTTTTCACTGTGGAACAGGTGGAGCGATTCTATTCCCGTTTTTTTCCTAAATGGGAACGGAATTTTTATTATGACCTGATGGACAAAATGGGAATGAACTATGATCATAAAATCTCCAAGATGTCCTGCGGGCAACGGTCACAGGTTGTGCTGGGATTGATCATGGCGCAGGTTCCGGAACTGATGATCCTGGATGATTATTCCATGGGTCTTGATGCCGGCTATCGTCGCTTATTCATTGATTATCTTCGCCATTACGTCAAAGAAAAAAACACCACCGTGCTGATAACCTCCCATATTATTCAGGACCTGGAAAAACTGATTGATGATACGATTATCATCGGGCACCAAAAAATCCTGCTGCAAATGAATTTTCAGGATTTCCTGAAAAATTTTCATCAATATCAGTTTCATTATCCAAAGAAAATTGATATTCACAAAAACGATCATGTGGCTAATTTTGAATATCTCGGCGATCAGTATACCATTTATTCCTTTGACAACAAAAAAGAGATATTCCAACACTTGCAGGAAAAGGGCCTTGATATAACGGAGCAAGATCTGAAAGAACAATCCATGACCCTGGAAGATGCCTTTATCGGGTTGACCGGAAAGTATTAAGGTGATATTATGTATAAATCAATATTTCAAAAAGAATGGACAAAACTCAGGTGGGTTTTACTGGCTTATGTCGTTGTCAGTTATTTCGCAATTTTTTCTATTTCCATGGATATCTATCACGCCTTCAAAGTACATGGCGCGGTCAAATACTGGAACAATGTCATTGCCTACCAGGTGTTTTTCTTTGATATGCTGAAGTACATTCCGGTAATCGGCGGATTTGCCCTGGCGATCTTCCAGTTTTTGCCGGAAAGTCTCAATAACCGCTATAAACTCGGCTTTCACTTGCCTATCAGTGAAAAAAAACTGCTTCTCTTCATGTTGCTGGTGGGGATGTTAATTATTATTAGTGTTAATTTTTTAACAACAATTGGGTTTTATATTTTCATTTCGGTCTTTTTTCCGGCGGAAATTGTTAATGTGTCGGTTCTGTCAACCCTGCCCTGGTTTCTGGCCGGCATGATCGCCTACCTGGGCACGGCAACGACCGTTACCGAACCCAATTGGTTTCAACGGATTGTACTGGGAATTATGACCTATTTCAGCATGAACCTGCTTTTGCGGGAAGAATCCTTTTCACAATATACACCGGTACTGGGATATTATATTCTGATTATTTTGATCTACACGATCACGATACTCTTTCCCGGACACAGACTTAGAAAGGGGTCAAAATGATTTTAAATAAATTAGCCCGTTACGCCATTATCTTAATCATTGTCATTGTGGCAGCTGTACAACTGCCTATACTCTATTACAAATTGGTTCATAAACCCACCGGTTCACCGCGTATTTACTATAGTTCCATCAACCACGATTTCCTTTATCTGCAATACAGAAACGGAAGAGTGGTCTTTACCGATCCTGATGATACCCGCTACACCCGTAAGGAATTCGAAAAAGCATTGCCTTTCACCTTTTACCGGGACCTGAACAAATGGGGCGTTCTGCCGGATACGATTCAGGGCCTCGCCATTGACGCGTCGGTAATTCATCATAATTCCGACCGCTATCGCTTACGAGGAAAAGATCTGGATCTGGTAAAAATCCCCCTCTACCCGTTATTTGAAAGTGAATCGGAGTTTGCCAATCTGCACTATCCGCCTAATTTTTTCAGATTTGATGAAAAAATCGAATTCATTACCGCCAAAACCAATAAAATTGATACAGAGTTGACCGAAAAATTCAACCTTGCCCTCAGGGAAAAAGGATTTAATTTTCCGGCCCAACTGGTAGCCGGTAATCCGACCACCCGCAAACCCTTTGACGAAGGTTATTTTGTTGTGGACAACAAAGGCTTTGTCTTTCACATGAAAAAAGTCAAAGGCGAACCATGGATTGTAAAAACTCCGGTTAGAAATGACCTTAATATTAAAAAAATCACACTTCAGGAATCAGTGGCCCGCAAGGTATACGGATTCCTCATCACTGAAGAAAATGATTTTTTCATGATCAGTTATGATAATTATCAATTACTGCCGGTGGAACTAAAAAATTACCAGGCTGACCAAATGGATATTACAATTACTGTGAATCCGCTCTATGCCCAGTTCAATTATGATGATAATTACAATTTTTATTCCGCTGTCTATGACAGCAATTATCAGTACATCGATAAACTTTACCTGAAGAAGCCAGGTGAAGACACAAAAATATCCGAGCAGGTTAAGCATGCGATCTTTCCTTTTTCGATCAAAACCACCAAAGCCTTTTCCAGTTTAAAACACTTCTCCTTACAAGCTCACTCCTCCTTAAGTGTGATTGGAATTGTTCTGTCATTGATCATTGGATTTATGGTCAAGATCAAAAGAAGGGAAGATATTCGAAAGAACTGGTTTGATTTTGTGATCATTGCCCTGACCGGTATCTACGGTCTGCTGGCAGTGGTCCTGATCAAATCGGATATTTGGGAATAACAATATTTCGCACCTATTGTTTTAATCACACACATCTGAAGACTTTTTAATAAAGTCTTCAGATTTTTTATATCTGCTTGGTATCCTAGGGAGTTTTATTTATATTTTTTGAATGGACATAAGAATGTTTCGAAAATTAAAAATAAGTTCGTCGATGCTGGTGATTGTCTTTATAATCTTTGCGTTGATACTGGGCCTGTCGCTTTACTCCAGTTACATCGCCCAGAAAAACGCTGTAATCGATCTGCTGGTTCATTCATCAGTGCAACTGTCCGAAACCATTGGCAAAGCCTCCAAGAACACGATTATCGGATACAGGCTTTATCTTCATCAGTTCCAGCAAAGTATGCTCTCCAATCTTTACTATGCCGCTTTTCTGGATTCCACCGGCAATCTTGACAGGCAAACGCTGCGAAAAATTGTCCGGGACGAGAAGTTTATTGATATTTACCTCTTAAATAAACAGGGACGCCTGGAACTCTCAGCTGGTAATGAAAAAATCCCTTTTTTACCTAAGAAAAAAATCAATGATTTAGTCGGGGGGAACCAACAAGATATGGCCTTTCAGGTACTCCACGTTCAGGGTAGTAAGGATGACCGGGTCGTGGTCGGTGTCCACCGGCAAGGGGGCGGCGCAATCCTGGGGACACGTAACGCTTCCCGTGTTCTGGGTGTAAAACGGGTCATCGATGTCAATGTTTTGCTGAATTCCATCACCACCGATTCTTCGATCAAATATATCGCGATCCAGGATAGCGCCAACATTTTATATTCGACGACCAGTAATGCTTTATCCAATTATAATACAGAAGAAATTCTACAAAAAACCTACCGTGAAAAATCCTTCAACTGGCGGATTTCACAATATAAGGATCAAAAAATCGTCGAGGCTATTCATTATGTCAAGGCTCTTTCCTCGGATGGTGAAATCATACGAATTGGCCTGGATTACGCCCCCATTCAACAAATCCAAAATGAAGCGCTCAAACAAGCTACGATCCGCCTGCTGGTACTGATTGTTCTGGGATTTATTATGATCGCTTATTCCATCGCTATCCAAAACAACCAATTGCTGGAAAATGAAAAAAACAGAATTACCAGGGAGGTCACGGACTTGCAAAACAACCTGGTGCAAAAGGAAAAATTAAGCGCCATTGGTGAACTCTCCGCCGGTGTCGCCCACAAAATCCGCAATCCTCTCAACGCCATTTCAATGACCGTTCAGCGATTGGCCACAGAGTTCGAGGTGAAAGAAGACGGTGATGAATTTAAAACATTGAACACCATCGTAAAGAAAGAAATTCTTCATATCACCGAGATAATCAACCAGTTTTTACAATTCTCCCGCCCCAATGCCACCTGTAAAACCGATTGCGATATCAATGAGATTATCAGCCATGTTATTTCTCTCTATAAAACCAAAACCGCTAAACACGACATAAATCTCAGCTTCAGGCCCTGTGAAAATGCCACCGGGTATTTTGATGACGATAAAATAAAGCAAACCATGATCAATCTGATGGAAAATGCCATCCACGCCGTTGACCGTGGCGGCCGGATCAGTATCAGCACCCGCTGTTCTCATCCGATCATTACGATAGAGATCGCAGATACAGGTGTTGGCATTTCACAAAAAGACATTCCCCGGATATACAATCTGTACTTTACCACCAAGCCCGACGGCACCGGAATCGGACTGGCCCAGGTCTACCGCATTGTCTCGGAACATGACGGCAAGATCGAAGTGGAAAGCCAACTCAACCATGGAACGAAATTTACAATCCATTTACCGCGAAAGGTCTAAACTATTATGTCAACATTATCAGTCCTGCTTATCGATGACAATCAATCCCAGCTGGAAGTTCTGGCCGGATTTATAAAAAAACTCGGGTTTTATGTAAAAACCGCGGAATCCGGTGAAAAAGGACTGGAAATCGCGGCACAGGAATTCATAAACCTGGTGATTACCGATTACAAAATGCCGGGCATGAACGGACTTCAGGTCTTGAATGCCTTAAAAAAAATCAATCCTGAAATAGAGGTCATGCTGATCACCGCCTTTGGCACTATCGAAGATTCCGTGGCAGCCATGAAAGCCGGCGCCTGGGACTATCTGACGAAACCCATTGACCTGGAAGAATTAAAAATAAAACTTGGCAAACTGATTGATTATAAACGCCTGATGCGAGAGAATGAAGTGTTGCAGGCCCAGTTGAAGGACAACAAGCCGGTTACCAAACTGGTTTATAAAAGCAAGGCAATGGATGAGGTCATGAATCTTGTTGCCCGGGTCAGCAACAGCACCGCTTCCGTTCTGATCAATGGCGCCAGCGGAACCGGCAAGGAACTGATCGCAAAAACCATTCACAACTCATCAATGCGCGCTGACAAACCCTTTATACCGGTCAATTGCGCAGCCATACCGGAAGGATTGTTTGAATCGGAATTTTTCGGACATGAAAAAGGCGCCTTTACCGGCTCTGTAAAAAAAAGACACGGTCATTTTGAAATGAGCGACAAGGGAACACTCTTTTTAGATGAAGTCGCAGATATTCCACTGAACTTCCAGGTAAAATTACTACGGGCCATTCAGGAAAGGGAGTTTCAGCGACTGGGCAGTTCACAATTCATCCAGGTGGATACCCGCATAATTGCCGCCACCAATCGCAATATTGATGAAATGGTAAAAAATGGTGAATTCCGTTCGGACCTCTATTTCCGCCTGAATGTCATTCCCATCAACCTGCCATCATTGAATGAACGCAAAGAAGATATTCCCATGCTAACCGAACATTTCATAAAAAAATACAATCGTCAAAATAAACGGAAAATCGAAGATATCACACCGCAAGCCCTGGACAGACTGATGAAATATTCATTTCCCGGCAATGTCAGGGAACTGGAAAACATTATCGAACGGGCTGTGATCCTGGCCCGGGGTAACCGCATCACCTGCGCCGATATATCGATCAAAACCGAATCCGACAGCTGCTACAGCGATAGTCCATATCTTGATGACCAGGTTGAATATTTGGAAAAAAACCTGATCAATTCTACTCTCCAGGAAACCGGCGGGAATAAAACCGCCGCCGCCAAAAAATTAGGAATATCCGAACGGGTTATTCGTTATAAAATAAAAAAATACGATCTTTAATTTTCTGCAGCCAATCTTTTTTAAAATTCAATTATTATGCTAATTTACCGATAATGTCTGTGACAACACTCTTTTCGAAATTCACGGTGTTGTCTGATCACTTGTCTGTTTAACATAAAGGATTTCATCTTCCGGGCAGTGATATTAAGTGATTAAACCTGGTAAAAACAATAAGAAAAACCTAAATGACCAATTTTTATAAACATTCCGGTCTCACGAAACACCCGCTTCTAAAGAACCTTCTGGTTATGGTGGCCTTTGGTTTTATGTCCCTGCTCCTTGGTGAGATCCAATTTTATCTGCCGAATGTCATCGGCGGAGCCAGTGACATGCGGGAGGTGCCGCTTCTGATCAGCGTGATATATTTACCCCACTGGATTTATATGATTGGCGTCAGTATTATTACCTCTTTCGGAACACCGCCGGAAGGGTCTTTTATCGCCACAGTGATCATACATGCCGTGGCAGGTCCGGTGGCATGGGCGGTTTATCGAATATTCAACGCCCATGTAAAAAATAACTATTTAATGGGTTTCTCCTGGATTATTTTTGTAATTTTACTCTATACTTTTATTTTCATCCCCCTGCTTGTCACCACATATATTGCCGTGGACCTGCTGCCGGCCACCAATATTTTTAGTACCTACCGTGAAATACTATTTTCAGTCCGATACGAAATGATCACAACATCCCTGGTATCCGCCTTATTTATCGTCATTGTCCGGATCAACAAGATGCTGCAGGAAAGAATTAAATGGCATGATCTGATTCTACGCAATGTCAACCTGGGATTTTGGTCCAGAAACCTGGCCGATGACACGGTACAATATCATGAACAATGGGCAAAAATGTTAGGCTATTCCCTGGGGAAAGTACAAGGCAACACGGAGGTTTGGAAATCACTTATTCATCCTGAAGATAAAGCACAAGCACTGGCAACACTCAACAAATTCCTGAATGGCATCAGCGACTCTTACTACTCCGAATATCGCCTGAAAACCAAAACCGGCGAATGGCGCTGGATTCTCGACCAGGGACAGGCAATCGAACGTGACAGCGATGGAAAAGTTCTTCGTTGTGCAGGTACGCACCTGGATATTACCGACCGGGTGCAAATGCAGGAAATTATGATACAGAATGAAAAAATGATGTCCATCGGCGGACTCGCTGCCGGTATGGCCCATGAGATCAACAATCCCATCGCCGGAATTATGCAAAATGCTTCGGTCATCCTCAACCGGCTAACCAAAAAGTCTCCCAAAAACCGGGAAATTGCCGATAAACTCAATGTCGATTTTGATAAAATATCAGCTTTTATGGAAGAACGAAAAATCATTAAAATGGTACGGCTGATCAGAGAAACCGGCCTGCACGCCTCGGAAATCATTTCCAATATGTTGAGTTTCTCCCGGAAGAGCGAATCCAAATTCAAAGAAATCGAAATTGCCAAAACCATTGATGACACAATCAAGCTTCTGGAAAATGACTATGATATGAAAAAGCACTATGATTTTAAAAATATCAGGATCATTAAAAATTATCAGCCGGAGCTGACCACGGTGCATGCGCAGGAGTCTAAGATCAAACAGGTGATCATGAATATCCTGAAAAACGGCGCCGAAGCCATGGCGGAAGAAAATAAACCCACCAAACAGCCACAATTCATGATTAATGTTTACCAGGAAAATAATTATATATACATAGAACTGGAAAATAATGGCCCGTCCATTCCGGAAAAAGATAAAAAAAGAATCTTTGAACCCTTTTTCACCACAAAATCAGAGGGAAGAGGAACAGGCCTGGGCCTCTCAATCTCCTATTTTATTATCACCAAAGACCATGGCGGTGAAATGTATATCGAATCCAATGAAAGCTTTGGCGTACGGTTTGTTATTCGACTGCCGATTCATCATTGAGTTTAAAATATCCAAAACCAATTCTCCCTTCGTAATCAGTACCGGGCTTCAATTTGGGAACCAGAGAATTTCCCCAAAGGGGAAAAATATCATAACATAGGGCGTAATGAAATACAGCCCTATGATACGACCTCCCAAATAAAACTTTCCCTGAAGGGGAAACAGAGTTTTTTTCATTTAACACTCTCATTTATTATAAGTTAATTGTTGAATATGCATGATAAATATGTTTTAAATTATTGTTTTTACTCTACTTTTTTTCTTGATAAAAAAAGTAGCAAAAAAATCAAGGCTGTATAAAAATCACCTAAAATTCAAATTTCCAGGCTAGATTTCATAAACTCGCTTCATTCTTCTGATAGAAAAATATAATCAATTGTGTAATTATTAGTAATTTACTGAGATAAAACTTATGCAAAAGCACACTCAAACAGTATGAAATCTTTAACGCCTGAAAATTTGAATTTTTTAACAGTGATTTTATAAGGCCGAAAAAAAGCCATTAAATAATAGCGTGTTGTTTGTTCCCAAATTGGATTTGGGAACAAAAGAATTTCCCCAAAGGGGAAAAATATCATAACATAGGGCGTAATGAAATGCAGCCCTATGGTACAACCACCCAAATAAAACTTTCCCTGAAGGGGAAACAGAGTTTTTTTCATTTAACAATCTCATTTATTATAAGTTAATTGTTGAATATGCATGATAAATATGTTTTAAATTATTGTTTTTACTCTACTTTTTTTCTTGATAAAAAAAGTAGCAAAAAAATCAAGGCTGTATAAAAATCACCTAAAATTCAAATTTCCAGGCTAGATTTCATAAACTCGCTTCATTCTTCTGATAGAAAAATATAATCAATTGTGTAATTATTAGTAATTTACTGAGATAAAACTTATGCAAAAGCACACTCAAACAGTATGAAATCTTTAACGCCTGAAAATTTGAATTTTTTAACAGTGATTTTATAAGGCCGAAAAAAAGCCATTAAATAATAGCGTGTTGTTTGTTCCCAAATTGGATTTGGGAACAAAAGAATTTCCCCAAAGGGGAAAAATATCATAACATAGGGCGTAATGAAATGCAGCCCTATGGTACAACCAACCAAATAAAACTTTCCCTGAAGGGGAAATAGAGTTAGGAACACTACCCGGGTATCATATATAAAGAACAATTCCCGACTATCCGGCAAACGCAGGATTATCCGCAGCCCGTTGAGACCAACTGAGACAATAGGAATTGTCTTCTACAGGGTGGTGGAAAATACCTGAGTAATTACGCGCCGGCAATAAATTTCTTAATGCTGAAAAATCTTCTTCTCTTCCAACTCATCCAGCCTCATCTCAGCATAGTTTACCATTGCCACATCACATCCTTTGCTGTGATCCAAGAAATATTCAAACTTCTCAATTGCCAACTCAATATCTTTATAATGTTTGTCCACTAAATTCGCGATATAGTAATGAATGTCAGTGCGATCCGGCGCGAAATGGACTGCCCGCTTGTAATTGGCCATGGATGCGTCATAATCCTGCTCATTTTCACAACAGATGGCTTTGCGGATATAGACCTCCGCCATAAAACTGGGCGTACTTAAGTGGATCGTCTCATCGAAAATAGCATTTGCATCGGCATATTGCGCCAGTTCCATTTTGCTCAGAGCCAGGTAATAGGAGGTGATGTAGGTGGTTGAGTCTTTTTTTCGTGAATTAGACAGCATCAATTCGGCATAGCGAGGTTTATCGAGATAATAATAACAAATGCCCATACGCTGCTGCTTTTCCCAGGCCGGCAGCCAGGCTTCATCAACCTGTTCATAGATTTTCAGGGCTTTTTGAAATTCTTCATTGTGGAATAGGGAATAGGCATACTCCGCCAGTAATTGTTGGTTGTCCGGGTATTTCGTCAGTTCATCTTGTAAAAGCTGATTGGCCAGGCTGTAACTGCCGCCAATTTGGTAAGCTTTTACCAGCAAGAATACCAGTTTTAGATTTGTCGGATCGGATCGATATGCTTTTTCCAGATAGTCCAGTGCTTTTTCCAAATTATTGAGTTGAAGTTCACATTTACCGATTCCCGTCAAGGCCATTGTTTTTGTCATTTCAAAATCCAAAAGTTCAAAATAAAAAGACCGGGCTTTGCGGTAATTTTTTATCTGCATGTAGAGGTCTGATAACAGAAGCAGGGCTTTGATATTGGCCTGATCCTTTTGCCGGATTGTCAACAGCTCCTTTTCAGCCCTTTCATAACGCTTACTTTTTATCAGGGATTGTATAAGGGAAAACTGAACAGCAAAATCTATGGTTTTTTCTGCCAATACCCTGTCAAAACATTTGATTGCCTTTCCATGTAGTCCCATTTCCTGAAAAATACTACCCATTATACGATAATCCTCAGCATCGGCGGAATCCTTGTCCACTTTTATTTTCAATTGATTCAGAGCTTTCAGATAATTACCCCTGGCAATATACTCATCAATCGTAATCGTGTGATTTTCCTGCGCCACCATCAAACTGACAAAGGAAAAGAAAGCAACCAAAGCTTTAAACTTCATAATTCATCTCCTGATACCATTCTTTTACTACAACTATAGTAAATATATCTACTACAAGGGTAGTAGTCAAGATGTTTTTCATCCCCTTCTCTTTTATGGAGTGAACCAACCATGTGGGTTCATGCATTAACATAGTTAATGCACTCCAAAGATGGTGCACTCCACAGGGCATCAAATTTTTTGCTGTCATCCCTTGTAATCGCACCAAGAAATCCATAATTTTTTTTATGACTAAAAATTTCAATCCTATCTATATTCAATATTATAAATCTCCGGTTGGTGATTTGATCATCGGGTCCTGTGAAGACCAACTCTGCCTCTGCGATTGGCGCCACCGTAAGCAACGTGAAAACATTGACCAACGTTTAAAACAAGATTTGCAAGGCGATTTTCTGGAGCAATCAACCGGTGTTATTGAAAAAACAATAACGCAACTCACTGAATATTTTCAGCAAAAACGACGGCACTTTGATATTCCGCTGTTGCTTATTGGCACGGAATTCCAAAAGCAGATATGGCAGTGGCTGCTCAAAATCCCCTATGGCAAAACCGAGACCTATGGCGCCTTAGCGCGGCGAGTGCACAATCCTCAAGCCACACGCGCTGTGGCAGCAGCTGTGGGCGCCAATCCTCTTGCGATCATTGTGCCCTGCCACCGCATTATCGGGACTGACGGCAACCTGGTGGGCTACGCCGGTGGATTACCGGCCAAACAGAAGATGCTGGAATTGGAAGACCGGCGGCAGTTGAGTTTATTTTAACGTGAACCCTAAATGATCAGGATTACTATGCTTTCACAAAACAAAATCATCGATTACCTCAAAAAACAAGACCTCTATGAAATCGATAAAATCGAAACAGACCGGATTGCCATACGAAAAGGCAGCGCTCTTGTCACTCTCCGCAGTAAAAATTTCCTGAAAAAGGAGTGGCTAGAATTTAACAGCACTGTTGTTAAAGGCGCTGAAATTGATGAAAAATTAATGTCAACGCTGTTAACAATTAATCAAAAACTACCGATTGGCGCTTTTGGTATTTCCAAAGACAACATTGTTTTCAGGCACGCCATTTTAGGCGGAAGGCATTTAAATTTCGATGATTTTACCGCGGCTCTGATGGTGGTTGCCACGATTTCCGATAAATATGATGATATTATCGCGAAGCAATATGGCGGCACCACAGCCCTGGCTGATATTTTTTGACCGGCTTTATTTCAATATTTTCGGGACATACCTTGAGCGTATTTCATTGGTGATCATCTGCGCGATTTCTTTTCGCTCAAAATTGAAATATTGTTCACCGATAATAAACAGCAGGTCGGTTTCCGCCTGAAAAATTTCATTGTCAGAGATTGCCAACTCGACCAGATAAGAAAACATCAGGTGCCTTTCACCGGGATTGACAGATAAAATGGCGTTAATGGATTCTTCAAAAACGGCCTGCAGGTCTTTTTCACTATTCCACATGTCATAAAAGAACTCTTTTGAGAAAACGGTATAGCCGGAGAGAGTTTTAATAATTTTGTTGGACTCGTTGTCATCGATTCGCTGGTCTGCACTGGCAAGTATCAAACCGCCGGCCGCTAAAAAGTTTTTCCGGTAATAATCCAATCCCGAAGATCCCGCCTGTATCAATAAACTCAAATATTCGACCATATCATTGCTCAAAGTTTCATCTTTTTCCAGGTCAGAATTTCCGATGTTTTTATATAATTCTGAATTACTGAATAGTTCCAGGGCTTTTATTCGAATCGGGTTGATCGGGTGAGATGTGACAATATTGACCGGGTTTTCCTGCATATTTTTGATAATGCTATCGATTTCCCTTAGGTAAGAATCGGTGTTAAAATCCAGTTTGTCGAGGTTCAGGCCGGAGGAGAGCTTGAAAAAGTTGGTGACACATTTCTCAAAATTCGGTGAAGCAATGTAGCCAAACCTGTCAGCTGTCAGTTCCGACAATTTTTCCCAGAGATCGATTTTATTTTTGAATATCAGCGGAATATTGGCGTAATCGGGAAATACATAATTGATGATTTTGCGAAGTTTTGCGTTTTGGCTGATCAGGTGGCCGATTTCATGGCCAAGAATAAATTTGATTTCATCGTCATCGAATTTTTCTACCACCGGTGTATTAATAATGACAATATGGTTTTGGCCACTGTCATTATAGATCGCGTAACAATTGATTTCTGTGTTATTGGAAATATAAAAATCGACCCCTTCATGATAATCCAGCGCCGCAAGCACATCTTCACATAACCGGTGCATTTTGCTAAACATCGTTTGGGTAATTTTAAAACTGTTTCCATCCAGCAGGGCTTTCAGATGGTTCTGATCCTTTTCAATTTTCGCTTCTTTCAACAGTCCGGAAATAATCCCGGCATCGAACTGATCGTATAATTCCTGTGTTAATTGTTTTTCAAATTCAAGGCGAATGGATTCATGATTCATGGGTAACCTCATTGTTTTGTATTTGTGGCTGATAATAGTCCTTAGTTGAAACAAATTATTTCCAAAAGAAATTAAAGTCAAGATTTAACCAATTCATGGCCCATAAATCCAATTTATCACAGACACATTGCCAAGTAACCATTTTTCCCGTATATTCTCAAAACTGTAAATAATTTGAGAAAGGATGGAGAATGAAATTTAGTATGGTATTCGTGATTGTAACAGCTCTTTGCAGCTTGTTGATCGCTGATGAGGGTATGTGGATGCCCCATCAGATGGAAATGTTAAATCTTGAGGAACAGGGGTTGGAAATGGACCCTGCTGATCTCTACAAACCCGACGGTACAGGGCTAATGAGCGCAGTGATTGACCTGGGTGGCGGAACCGCAAGTTTCGTCAGTGACAAAGGCCTTATTTTCACCAACCACCATGTGGCGTACGGTGCAATTCAGCGGAGTTCCACACCGGAGCACAATTACCTGGAAAATGGTTTTCTGGCTAAAAATTTAAGTGAAGAAATTCTCGCGCCTGGATATACTGCCGGTGTTTTGATCAGGTATGAAGAAGTGACAAAAAAAATTCACAGTAAATTAGATGATAAAATGTCGCCAATGGAACGCTATGAAGTCATTGACAAAGCGAAAAAAGCCCTCATTGCCGAAGCCGAGTCAAAAGCCACCGACCGTTATGCGGAAATCGCTTCCATGTATTCCGGCAATCAGTACTACCTCTTTCATTATAAAAAACTCAAAGATGTGAGAATCGTTTATGCACCGCCCCGATCGCTTGGTAACTACGGCGGTGAAGTGGACAACTGGATGTGGCCGCGGCATACGGCTGACTTCACTTTTCTGCGCGCCTATGTGTCACCGGAAGGTGTTGGTGCTGAATATAATGAAGAGAATGTACCCTATGAACCCAAAGTCCATTTCAAAATTGCTGAAAAATGTGTTCAAGCCGGTGACTTTACTTTTATTATGGGCTATCCCGGCCGCACTTACCGGAATTATACCGCGCCCGAGGTAAAATATGATATTGTGCGCATGAAAGAAAGTATCGAAGAGCGTTTGGAATTTATCGAGTTTTTTGAAAATGCCGGCAAAAACAATGAGGAAATCCAGATCAAATACGCCAGCAAAGTTAAAGGTCTTTACAACGGCCTCAAAAATTATCGCGGCAAACTGGAAGGCTTTGAAAAGATCAACCTGATGGAAAAGAAACAAGCCGCTGACGAGAATTTTCAAGAATGGGTCAATGAAAAACGACGCCGCAAAAAAGAATATAATGGCATTATTCAGAAAATCGGCACTTTCCTGGAAGAAGAGTATAAACCGTTCCGGGACAAAGAGTCGGGACTCAGTGGTCTGGCCAGCTCCTATTACGGATCAGCCTTAATCAGCAAAGCCCATCTACTGGTTCGCATTGCCCTGGAAGGA
The DNA here is from genome assembly GCA_964472715.1 of uncultured bacterium. GTDB lineage: Bacteria > Fidelibacterota > UBA2242 > UBA2242 > JAFGTP01 > JAFGTP01. The sequence continues at coordinate 23,402 of CAYYMT010000046.1, forward strand.
GAAAAACCCGATGAAGACCGGGATTATTATTACCAGGAAAGAAACCTTCCCAATATTAAACGACGTCTGCAGTTTGCAGAGCGCAGCTACGATAAGACGGTTGATCAAAAATTTGCTGTATTGCGACTCAACAAGTACATCGAAGAAAACGAAGGCAATCTGCCGGAATTTCTAAGCGATCTTTTGGATGAATACGGTAGTGTGGAAGCCTGGGCGAAAACCGCTTTTGCAAACACAAAACTGGACGATACAGACTACGGACTGGAATTATTCACAAAATCAATGGAAGAATTAAAAGCTGAAGATGATCCAATGATCAACCTGGCTTTTGAAATGGAAAAAGAACTGGCGGAATTGCGGGAAAAAAGTCATGAAATCGGACAGCAGCTAAAAGACCTGAAAATGGTCTACAAAAAAGGCCTGCTGGCTATGAATGATAATCAGATCTCGCCCGATGCTAACTCTACAATTCGTTTTACCTATGGACCGGTAAAAGGCTATTCACCACGAGATGCAGTATACTATGAACCGATAACAACTATCAAAGGTGTGGCTGAAAAACATACCGGCGAGAAACCATTTGATGCACCCGCCAAATTTCTGGAATTGGTACAGAATGAAAATTACGGTCCTTACAAGGCAGAAAAGCTTGGTAGTGTTCCGGCTTGTTTTCTAAATACCGCTAATGTAACCGGCGGAAATTCCGGCTCACCGACCATCAATGCAAAAGGGGAAGTAACCGGAATCGTTTTTGATATGACCTATGAAAGTGTTACCGGCGATTATTATGTGATACCGGAAATGCAACGGGTCATCAGCGCTGATATTCGCTATGTATTATTTGTGACAGACAAATTTTCAGGCGCAGAATATTTACTTGACGAAATGAACGTAAAATAATATATTATCCTGCTCTGTAAAAATATTGCAGGGCAGGATTGTTTGTTTTATTCAGGGAGTCATAGAATGGCTATAAAATTTATTTGGGAAGATAAATACAATGTCGGCGATGAAGAGATTAACCGGCAGCATCAATTCCTGTTTGAACTGGGGAATGAAATTCAGGATGCCCATATCAATGATGCCGGCCGTTATGTTATGAAACTGATTCGCTATTCAAAGGACCATTTCATCAATGAAGAAGCCCACATGAAAAAGATCGGCTTTCCTGAAGTGGAGCGTCATAAAAAACTGCATGACGAATTGGTGGCAAAGTTGAGTGAAATTTCCGCCAATTTTATCAAAGATGAAGAGGATTTCGTAAAGTTTAAAAGCTTTGTCTATCAATGGTTGACCGAACACATTCTTCATGAAGATAAAAAGTATTTTGATTTTGTCAACCGGCAAGAGCAGTAATTTAATTTTCCTCCTTTTAAAGGGGCTTTGGGAACAATATGCGGAACTTCGAATATAATCCAATTTTTGGGATCGACCCAAAAATCGGATAAGCGAAACAGATTTTCGCT
>CAYYMT010000047.1:0-24586 GCA_964472715.1 uncultured bacterium
TACCCACCATGATCTTTTCAACAATATTTTCCGGTTTGCCTTCGTTTTTACCCTGCTCTCTGAAGATTTCTTTTTCTTTTTCAACAACTTCTTCAGGAATGCCATCACGATCGACAGCCATCGGGTTTGTCGCTGCGATATGCATACAAATATCATTTACGAAATTTTGAAAATCTTCATTTTTGGATACAAAATCTGTTTCACAGTTTACTTCAATCAGAACACCGATTTTGCTACCGGGGTGAATATAAGCTTGTATAACACCTTCATTTACATCACGACTGGATTTCTTTTCTGCTTTTGCCATTCCTCTTTTTCTGAGAAGTTCAATGGCTTTTTCAATATCGCCTTCAGTCTCAGTAAGGGCTTTTTTACATTCCATCATGCCGATACCGGTTCTGTCTCTCAACTCTTTTACCTGTTTTGCAGAAATGCTCATGAATTGTTCCTCTTTATTTTAAAATTATAATTATTTATTTAGGGACGTCGAGTTTGGCCTTTTTGCCCTCAACAATCGCCTGAGCAAGGTCATTGATGATCAGTTCAACAGTCTGAACGGAGTCATCATTGGCCGGAATCGGATAATCAATATTATTCGGGTCCGCATTGGTGTCCACAATACCGATTACCGGGATGTTAAGTTTATTGGCTTCTTTTACAGCTGTTTCATTGTACACAACATCAGATACGATCAACACATCAGGAATTTTTTTCATGCTTTTGATTCCGCGATGCAGTTCCGCCAATTTCAGCCTTTCACGCTCAAGTCTTAATTTTTCTTTTTTGGTCAGGCTGTCTGAATAACCGGCTGTTTTCATTTTTTCAAGGTTATTCAGGTGTCTGATACTTTTTTTGATAGTAGAAAAGTTTGTCAGTGTGCCGCCCAACCAACGTTCGACAACATAAAACATTCCTGATTTATCAGCATTTTTGCGAATGATATTGACGGTCTGTCTTTTGGTACCGACAAAAAGTACATCACCATTTTTGCTAACGACTTTTCTCAGAAAATCACGGGCTTCTTTCAAACATTTCTCAGTTTTGTTGAGGTCCAGAATGTGAATTCCATTTTTCTTCATTAAAACAAAATCCTGCATTTTCGGATTCCACTTACTTGTCAAGTGTCCAAAGTGAGCACCACTCTCTAATAACTGTTTAAAACTTACTTCACTCATATAAAATTATCTCTTTTTTTAATTTTAACGTTTTGAGAACTGGTAACCGCGACGTGCACCGGCCATACCGTATTTTTTTCGTTCTTTTACTCTTGAATCTCTGGTCAATAACCCGGCTGTTTTTAATTTACCGCGCAAGGATTCGTCATATTCAACCAACGCTCTTGCCAGGGCTAACCGAATTGCTCCGGCCTGTCCTGTTTGTCCACCGCCATTGGCATTAACCTTAATGTCAAATTTGTCTACCATCTCAACAATTACCAAAGGTGAAATAGCTTCGATATAATGACATTCACGGTCAAAAAAATCTTTGATACCACGCGTATTGATCTCAAACTTTCCGGTTCCGGGACGCATTACCAGTCTGACTACTGATGCTTTTCTACGTCCAACTGTTACAAATTCTTCCTTCATATCAGGCTTATCCTTCTACTTTTAATTCTTCCGGTTGCTGTGCCAGGTGTGGATTTTCAGCGCCAGCATAGACCTTCAATTTTTTCATCATTTTTCGTCCCAGAGAATTTTTTGGCAGCATTCCTTTGACAGATTTTTCAATAACACGTTCCGGATATTTTGCCATTAATTCTTTGATACTGGTAAATTTTTCACTCCCAATGTATCCTGAATGTGAAAAGTATTTTTTTATCTCTGTTTTTTTACCAGTCAGACGAACTTTTTCAGCGTTGACCACTACTACAAAATCTCTCATGTTTTCGTAAGGTGTAAATTCGGGGCGTTGTTTACCTCTCAGTACGCTTGCTACCTGAGAAGCCAAACGACCGAGAACAACACCATCAGCATCGACTACATGCCATTTTTCTTTTACGTCATTCTGTTTTGGAAAATATGTTTTAAACATTTCTTCTCTCATTTATTATTTTATTATTTTCTACCTACAAAAAAGCAGACAAACTTACTATTGACTTTTTTTATAATCAAGTTTTTTTTTGATTATTTAACTGTCAGTATGACAATTCAATAAAGCTGAATATCTCCTTGAATTTCAAAAACTTAATTTCAATCATATTAACCGGCAGAAAAACCCGTTTACCTTCTTCCTGCTTTTTGATTCCTGAAACCCATTAATTCGATTCTATTTTTTCAACAATTTTGTTATATTTCGAACTGTCATAAATAATCAAAACAAGTGAGTTCAATGGAATCAAAATTTTTTCAGCAAATCGCTCGGGAATTAACTCTAAATCTTTCACAGGTTGAAAAAACTGTCAAATTAGTGGATGAAGGCAACACAGTCCCTTTCATCGCCAGATACAGGAAAGAAGTTACAAATAAATTGGATGAAGACCAAATTCGGGCCATCATCGAAAAGATAGATTTTTTGCGGACACTGGAAGCCCGCAAAGAAACCATTCTGAAAACCATTGATGAGCAGGGCAAACTAACACCGGAATTGAAACGCACCATCCAAAATTGTATGGACCCGCAGAAACTGGAAGACCTCTATCTTCCCTATAAACCCAAAAAACTGACCCGCGCAACAATGGCTAAAAACAAAGGCCTGGAGCCCCTGGCAAATTTGATTTTGCTTCAGCGGGAAAGCAAAAAATCCCCGCAAGAGATCGCAAAGGAGTTTGTTGATCCCGAAAAAGAAGTCAATTCACCGGAAGAAGCGCTGCAGGGCGCCGAAGATATTATCGCGGAAATGATTTCCGACGACGCTGACAACCGCCAATTCATCCGGGATTTCACCTGGAAAAAGGGGCTGCTGGAAACCGGCGTCCGTAAAAAACTAGCTGAGGAAGAAACCGTCTATGAAATGTATTACGATTATTCCGAAAAACTATCAACACTTCCTTCTCATCGCATCCTTGCCATCAACCGGGGTGAAAAACAAAAAATATTGCGTGTGAAAATAAATGTGGATACCGAGCCTGTCATCCATTTTCTTGAACAAAAATACATCACAAATCCAAAATCAGTTTTTCTGACCCATTTAAAGAACGCCCTCAGCGACGCCTACACCCGTTTAATTTCCAAAGCCATTGAACGGGAAGTACGGAAGGCCCTCACTGAACAGGCCGAAGAAAAAGCGATCCAGGTATTTGCTGACAATTTAAAAAAACTATTACTGCAGCCACCATTGCAAAACCAGATCATTCTCGGCATCGACCCGGCCTACAGAACCGGCTGTAAAGTTGCTGTCATCGATCAGACCGGAAAATACCTGGCGGGAAATACGATCTTCCCTCATCCGCCGCAAAATCGTTACGCTGAGGCAAAAAACACATTGGCGAAGATGATCGAAAAACATCAAGTGACTTCCATTGCTATTGGCAATGGCACCGCCTCCCGGGAAACCGAAGCAATGGTTGCGGAACTGATCTCTGAGTTGGAAAATCCCGATCTAAAGTATATCATCGTCGATGAAGCGGGAGCGTCTGTATATTCAGCCTCAAAAACCGCGAAAGAAGAATTTCCTGAACTGGAAGCCAGTTTACGGGGCAATATTTCCATTGCCCGGCGGTTGCTGGACCCCTTGTCGGAATTGGTAAAAATCGATCCCAAATCCATCGGTGTCGGTCAATATCAGCATGATGTTAATCAGAAAAAATTAACCGAAACCCTAAATTTTGTTGTCGAGGATTGTGTCAACCAGGTGGGCGTAAATCTCAATACAGCTTCGGCTTCGTTACTGCAACATGTTTCCGGACTAACCAGCCGCACTGCGCAAAACATTGTAAAATACCGAATTGAACACGGCCGGTTCCTGAACCGTGAAAACCTGAAACAGGTCCCCGGAATCGGTTTAACATCCTTTCAACAATCAGCCGGGTTTTTGCGCATTCCCAATTCAGAAAATATTTTGGACAACACCTCAATTCACCCGGAATCCTATGGAACCACCAAAAAATTACTAAAAAAATTCGATATCAAGAACCTGAATATCGGCGGAAAATTACTGAAATTAAAAGCGAAAGACTACAACCTGTCCAAACTGGCCGATGAATTAGTGGTCGGCGTGCCAACCCTGGAAGATATTTTGTTAAACCTGGAAAAACCGGGCCTCGATCCCAGGGATGAATTACCCAAACCGATCTTTAAATCCAATATTGTCAAAATAGAAGACTTACAGGAAGGCATGACCCTGCAGGGAACTGTCAGAAATGTAGTGGATTTTGGCGCCTTTGTGGATATTGGACTGAAACAGGCCGGGCTGATCCACATCAGTGAATTATCCAACAAATTCATCAAAGACCCAAAAGATATCGTCTCAGTCGGTGATATTGTGAAAGTCCGGATATTATCCATAGATTCCAGTCGTGGCCGCATCGGGCTCAGTATGAAAAATATACAATAAGGAGAATACTATAAAATGCCAGTTATTAAACCAGTCGTTGCAATCATCGGGAAGCCAAACACCGGCAAATCCACTCTGTTCAACCGGCTTTTGCAAAAACAAAAATCAATCGTTCATGATGAAGAGGGCGTCACCCGTGACAGAATATATGACACTGTGTCCTGGGCCGGCCGCCAGTTTATTTTAATTGACACCGGCGGATTTATTCCGGACAAGGATGATGACATCAACAAGGCGGTCAAAGACCACATTTTTTATGCCATCGACGAAGCCGATCTGGTTATCTTCCTGGTCGACGGTACCCAGGAACTGACCACCACAGAATGGGAGTTTGCCAATCATATCCGCAAAATCGATAAAAAAACCATTCTTGTTGTCAATAAAAGCGACAATGAAATTCGCGAAAAAGAAATATTCCATTACTTTGAACTGGGGCTGGGTGAACCCTTTCCCATTTCAGCGCTAATCGGCCGCCGCACCGGTGATCTCCTGGACCTTATCATTGAGAAATTGCCACGGGAAGTGGAGGACACCTTTGAAGAACCGGATATAATGAAACTCGCCTTTGTGGGCCGTCCCAATGCGGGAAAATCATCGCTCACCAACTGTCTGCTGGGTAAAGATCAGGCAATTGTCACCGATATTCCCGGCACTACACGGGATTCTGTTGATACAAAAATCAAATATCATGGGGACGAACTGGTATTGATTGATACTGCCGGTCTCCGTAAGAAAGCCAAAGTCAAAGATAATGTGGAATTTTTCAGCACTGTGCGCTCCAACCGCGCCATTTCCAGGTCAAATATCTGTGTACTGGTGATCGATTCCACCCTGGGTTTTCAGCGTCAGGACGTTAATATTTGCCGCGCCATTATCGAAGCGCGCAAAGGCCTGATCATCGTCATGAATAAATGGGACCTGGTGGAAAAAGATACCAATACCATGAAAAAGACCATGGATAAAATTATTTACAAAGACAGACAATTGCAGTACTATCCGATATTATTCACCTCCGCGGTAAATAACCGGCGCGTCTTTGAAATCATCAAAATTGCCCGGGAAGTTTACACAACTTTTCAGAAAAAAATTCCCACTAAAAAATTAAACGATATTATGCTGCCTATCGTCAAAAAAACACCGCCGCCGGCCAACTACGGAAAATTCATCCAGATCAAATATGTCGCCCAGATCAGGAGCAATCCCCCCCTGATCGCCTTCTACTCCAATTTCCCGCAGTATTTGACCAAAGAGTACAAAAAGTTCCTGGATAATCAACTGCGGAAACATTTCGAATTTTTCGGCGTACCAGTTGGCGTGAGCTTTCGTCATAAATGATGTAACCAAAGTGATTTCATCTATTCGTAATATATAAAAGGATTATAAATGCGCAGACTCCTGAAATTCTTATTTTTAATCGTGATAATCATTAATGGTCAGGCCTATTCCGAAAATCTTTCACAAGAAAAATTGCTGGAAAACCAGGCAATCAAACACAGTTTTACTTCCGAATCTCTGACTAAACCAGCCGCAGGCCGGCCCGATTACCTGCCGGAAACCTATCTGTCTAAAAACAGTAATTTCAAAATTCACTATACAACCGAAGGAACACATGCCGTGCCTTCAGAATCTACCAATCCGGACAATGTTCCGGATTTCGTCTATGTGGCGGCGGAAGCGGCGGAACGGGCCTATTTTGTATTGGTGGATTCCCTCGGTTTTGATGCCCCACCTGTGGATGGCATTGACGGCGACGCGCTCGATATCTACATCAAAAATTTCGGCGGCAGCCAGTATGCCTTAACTTATCCTGAAAACCTGGTACAGGAAACGTCACGTCCTTACGATTACACCTCCTATTTGGAAGTGGATAACGACTACACGGAATCTTCCTATTACACCAAAGGATTGGATGCTTTGCGGGTTACTGTTGCCCATGAATTTTTTCATATGATCCAGTTGGGGTATAATTTTGACACCAGTAGTTATCTGGACCGCATGAGTCAGGGAGACCGCTTTTTCTTTGAATGGACATCCACATGGTTTGAGGATTTTTCTTATCCGGAAGTGAATGACTATATCAATTACGCGAAAAGCTACTCATATTACCCTGATGATAATCTCTGGTCTTCCAGTTACTGGTACTCTCACGGTATTTTTCTTAAATTCATTATTGACAATTATTCCATTGATATTATCAAAAAAACCTGGAATAAAATTAAAAGTGAAGAGCGGGCCTTTTACGCCTTACAATCGACAATTCGCGAGGAAACGAACGGAACACTCTCAGAACTTTACAACGAGTACTGCCAGCGTATGTATTTTACCGGAATACGCTATGATGATGATCTCGCGGTAAGTACTGATGCACAGTATTTTCCCTATCTGCGTATCAACTGGTCCGATCGCTACGACTATGATAATTTTTTGAATATCAACAATGACATTCCCGCTTTTGCGACCCTGCCGATCGATGTGGCTTTTTCAGACGGCCAGCATTTCGGTTTAATGGCGGAAAATAATTTCTCCGGTAATTTTGAGGGCAGTTACATCTTTGATGATAATAAACGCATTGAAACCGGTTTTTTCAATCTCCAAAAAGACCACTATATCGGCAAAAGTTCCACCGGTGATACATTGACCTTATTTATCACGAACAAAAGTGAAAGCAATACTGAAAATCTCACTTTGAGCATTGATTTTGTGACACCACCGAATTTATTGGCAATCGATAAAATCTTTCCCAATCCGGTGGATGCCAACGGACAAATCACTCTCAATATTGCCACCAGTGAAAGCACTGAAAAACTCACCATCAGTTGCTATAATCTGCTGGGCCAAACCCTTTTTGTAAAAGATTTCACAAAATCACCCTCCAATCAATACATTTTGTCTTTTTCTGAATCCATAAATTATCCTTTGGCCAGCGGCATCTACCTGCTGAAAGTCAAAGCCGATGGGAAAGAAAAGGTGGAGAAATTTACGATCATAAAATAAAATTTTATACATGGTAAACAACAAAATAATATTCAATACTTTTCTCATTTTCTTCTATTTATTAACCGGAATAGCAAGCGGGAATGCAACCAGGGACAGTTTTGGACATTTCAGCAGTCAGATATCAAAACCAACCCTGGCCCGGCCTTCCATGCCTTTGTCCTATACCTCCAGTTCAGGCAGCTTTAAATTTCACTATACATTGACGGGTTATGATGCGATTGATTCCACCTGCACTAATGATCTGAATATCCCCGATTGGATATATGAAGCGGAATTGGCCGCTGAAAAAGGTTACCGTATTTTAGTAGACACCTTAAAATTCGATCCGCCACCAACCGATGGTGATGAGTATGATATTTATTTTTTGAATCTTGGCAGACAATACGGCCAAACCTTTCCTGAAGATCCTGTTACAATGACTGATCGTTCGCATGATTTTACAAGCTATATGGTCATTGAAAATGATTTTAAAGGAAACTTTCAAACCCATGGGATTCAAGCGTTGCAAGTAACTATTGTTCATGAATACTTTCATGCAGTTCAGTTGGGATATGCATTCAACACCAACAATTATCTTCCGAAAATGTATTATGGCGATGCTTTCTTTTTGGAGTGGTCTTCTACCTGGTTTGAAGATTACTGTTATCCTGAAGTGAATGATTATATTGCCTATATTAATAATTTTGTATCTTATATGGATAATCCTATCTGGACATATAGTGGTAACTGGCACTATGGGGTTGCCGGATTTTTAAAATTTCTTGTTGATAATTACAGTACAGAGGTAATCACAAAGACATGGAATAAAATTAAAGATGAGCAGCGTGCTTTTTTCGCACTTGAAGAAACCGTGGAAAAATTATCCGGCAGGTCTCTTCCGGATATCTATAATGAGTATTGTGCAAGACTTTTCTATAATGGCGCTAATTATGACTTGAACCGCTCTGTCAGTTCTGATGCTAGATTAATTAAAAAAGTATATATTGACTGGGGCAATCGCTATGAATATGACAGATTTTTGAATATTCAAAGCAGCCTTCCGGTTTTCTCCACCTTACCTATTGAAATTACCTTTCTGAATAAAGATCATTTTGGATTGAAAAAAAACAAAATGTTCAATGATCAATTCATTGGCCGGTATGTATTAAATAGCAAGCAATCTCCAATTTTCAGTACTATAGACATAGAATCATCTCAATACATTGGGAAAAGTTCATTGCAAGACACATTCTTGCTATTCGTAACAAATCAGAATATAGAAGAATCGTCGGAACTGAATATACATCTTGAATATACTGAGCCCGAAAATCTATTTTTTGTTCGCAAAATATTTCCGAATCCAATTGATGCCAACAATGATTTATCAGTTCAACTGACTACCAGTGAAACAACAGAAAAAATAGAAATGGAAATCTATAATTTGACCGGTCAAAAGGTACATAGAAAGACTTTTCAAAGATCAATCGATAATCACTATTCCTTGTCCCTGAGAAATCAAATAAATTATCCCTTAGCCAGCGGCATCTACCTGCTGAAAGTCAAAGCCGATGGGAAAGAAAAGGTGGAGAAATTTACGATCATAAAGTAATATGCGATATACTAATAAAAAAATTCTCAGTCAAACCTCAGTGCCCTCTGTTTTGAATTAATATTTACCAGAAGGATAAGTGCATGTACAAAGAAGTCACTGAAACAAGCTCGCTCCTGGAAAAGATCAAAAACTCCAAATTTTATGTCTTTTGCCATCCGGTGAAAAGTGTGGAAGAAGCCGACTCTATTGTACAGAAATATATTGATGAACATGGAAAAGCCAACCATGTCTGCCGCGCCTATCGCATTCTGACACCACAGGGTATCATCGCCTACAATACCGATGACGGTGAACCGGGCCGCAGTTCCGGTCCACCAATTGAAGCGGCTATCGAAGGCCGTGATCTGGTGAATACACTGGTTGTGGTGGTGCGATATTTCGGCGGTACCAAACTGGGTGTCGGCGGACTGATACGCGCTTACGGCGGCTCAGCTGCAAAGCTTCTGGACCAGACCAAAACCCGCAAGATAATCAAGCATGCCATTATCAAAATCACCACACCCCACAAAAATTATTCAGACGTTATGTTTGTGATGGAACAAATGGATTTGAAATTTGATCAGGAATACAATGTTAACGGGGCGATTGTGCGGGTCAAAGTGCCGGCAAAAGAAGCCGAGGCGATTGTGTCAAGATTTGATCCTTTTCCCGCAATTGATGTAGAAATTGAATAAAAAAATTCCTGTGACAAGCCTGGGATTAATGGAATCCTAGAGATTCACAGTGGGCACCTCTCAACCAGATCAAGCTTCCAAGCGCAATGAAGGCATGCTTTAGCTGATTGAAGTACAGTTCCCAATTTGATAGTGTTGGTTCCAAAAATCGTCAAACTTAAATCACAGGAAATTATTTAAAAAAGCATTATTTCTTATGTAAAATATAGCTAATATGTTCAAGATGTTCAATGGTTAAATTGATTATTTGTGGTTTTTCTTGGCCGCTTCCCAAATACGGTCCAATTCATCGAGGCTCATGTCTTTAAATTCCAAGCTTCGGGCTTCCAGATGCTGTTCAATCTGACGAAAACGCTGAATAAATTTTCTATTGGTACGTTTGAGGGCTTCCTCCGGATTGGTCTTAAGAAAGCGGGAAAGATTGACGACAGAAAACAGGACATCTCCCATCTCGTCTTCGATTTTATCGATATTTTTATGGTCGATAGCTTCTTTTAACTCATCAATTTCTTCATCCAGTTTTTCCCAGACATATTTAATGTCATCCCACTCAAAGTTGACTTCCGCGGCCCGTTCCTGAATGCGACGCGCCTGCAGCAGGGCCGGTAAACTTTTTGGCAATCCTTCCATCAGTGAATCACGGCCTTCCGCTTTTTTGATCTCTTCCCAGTTTTTCTTGATGTCACGGACACCGTCAACTGTTGTATCGCCAAATACATGAGGATGCCGCCGTTCCAATTTATCGGATATGTGATCAATGGATTCCGCCAGGTGAAAATCCTCATTTTCATCCCCCAGTTCCGCCTGAAAGACAATGTGAAGCAAGAGGTCGCCTAATTCTTCCTTTATTTTTTGCGGGTCTTCTTCATTAATGGATTCGATCACTTCATAGGCTTCTTCCAGCAGATAGGGACGGAGGGATTTTGAGGTTTGCGCCCGGTCCCACTCACATCCATCGGGACTGCGCAATTTTTTAACAATGGTGATCAGCCGTTGCAGAGATTCGGAGGCCTGATTCATTTTTTTCATTGCTCTTTTACTGACAATATACCTTCATAATCAAACAGATTGATATACTGTTCCTGAATTTCAAACATTTTTTGTCTTAACTGGTCTTTGTGGTCTTCATACCCCAGCAGATGCAGGACACTATGGACAATCACATTGGCGCATTCCCGGTCCAGGCTGATCTTAAGGTCTTCGGCATTGCCGGCAATGCTATCCGCACTGAGATACATTTCACCTTCAATCGGTTCTTCTACATCATTCAGATTGAAAGTAATCGTATCTGTCAGAACATCTTCATCAAAAAACTGTTGTTTGAGTTTGTTAATATAGTCATCATTAGCCAGAATCAATGAAATTTCCTCGACATCAAATCGCTCACAATTGAGCACATAAAGGATTAATTCCCGTGCCAATTCTTCATTAAGACAATAGTTATCAGTCAGATTTGTAGTGTTAATTTGTGGCATTTTTTTTGGCTTGTTTTTCGGTTTTCTTTTCTTTTTCAGGATATTCCGGCCGCAGGTGATAGATCGATTTTAAAACCGGTAAAATACCTGTATTGGTTTTTATATCTCCTTTTATCTTATTCAAATCAGAAAAGGTCAACGGACAATTATCCAATTGTCCTTCTTCCAGTCTTTTTGCTATGATCATATCAATGATCTTGATAATATTGCCGATTGTCGGCTTTTCAATAGAACGGCAGGCGGCTTCAACAGATTCAACGATCATCACAATTCCGGTTTCTTTGGTGTTCGGTTTTGGTCCCGGATATTCAAAATCGGCTTCATTAATATCACCGGGGTCTTCAGCCTGATTTTGGGCCCGGTTCAGAAAATATTCCACTTTTGTGGTGCCATGGTGAGTGGGAATAAAATCCGCCACCACTTTTGGTAATTTATATTCTTTGGCTAATTTTTGTCCTTCTTTAACATGATTGATAATGATAAGCGCGCTCATATTCGGCGCCAGGTTATCATGTTTATTGGATATATAAGACTGGTTTTCCACAAAATACTCAGGCTTCAATATTTTTCCCACATCATGGTAATAGGAACCCACCCGCGCCATCAGGGCATTAGCGCCAACAGCGTCAGCTGCCGCTTCCGCCAGGTTTCCCACCTGGATACAATGGGCAAAAGTGCCGGGAGCATTTTTTGATAATCGCTTGAGCAAGGGATGATTAAAATCCGCCAGTTCCAGTAATGTCAGGTCTGTAGTCAGGTCAAAGGGTTTCTCAATCAGTCCGATAAATCCATAAGTGAGAAAGGGCGCGACAATACCGTTGATTCCGGCGTAAAGGAAATGATGACCAATGGATGTGAAGGAGGAAAATTGTAATAATTCTGAAACAGCTATGGAGAAAAAATATCCCAGTACAATATAAATAATAGACAGAAATAACTGGGAGCGGTTCCTTAATTTCCGAACGGAATAAATGGCAAAAGAACTGACAAAAATTGAGATGATGATAAAATAAACATCGCCGCCGATTTGTGTTCCCACCAGAATACTGATACAGGTGGTGCCCACAAAAGCAATTTTCGGATCAAATAAAATTGTCAGCATCATAGCGGATATAGTGATCGGAATTGCATACTCGGAAATATTAAACTGGTATTTAAACAGGAAAGCGAGTATCACCTGAAAGAGGATCAATATACCGATGAGTGTCATCTTTTTCACCTGTTTGGTGATTCCCGGTTTGTAGGCCAGCAGAAAGGTCACCAAAAAAGATAACACAATACCAACCAGAGTGAAGTGTCCGATAAAGATCATCGGGTCTCCAATGATCGGGATAAACTTTCGAATGCCGCCCTTTTCCTCCGCCCGCTTGGCGCGTTCCCGTGATAGCGACCGCAATTTCCGGAATATTTCCTGGGTTACTTTTGTATTGGCATCAACTATTTTTTCATTTTCCAGAACAATTCCCTGACTGACCGGCACTTTTTTAATGGCTTCTTTCTGGCGTTTTTGGGTGGTTTTTTCATCGTAAACCAGGTTCGGTTCAAAAAAGTGTATTGCCAACGCATGGGCTAATTCCAGGGTTTCTCCATCAAATTCTTTGGCTAAGTCTTTTTTCAGAGATACCCAGGCATCCTGTAAATTTAAAATATTTTCCGGATATTCTATTAACTCTTCACCATCCGTCTGAATGAGTATTTTCTCCGATGTTATTTCCTGAGTACTAATATCTGAAGTAAAATCCTGGTAATTGCGTTTGATCGATTTTTTAACATCAAGAAACAGATCATTATCAAACACATCTAAATTGAATTCAATAAAGCGCCCCAGTTCGGAGCCGACTAAAATATCATATTTGTTCAACAGGCTGTTCTTTTTGCTGATATAATTTAAAGAGTCAGCAATATATCGCTTATCCGTATCGGCTGATGCCTTATCTTTGATTGTATTGCGGCTTTTTTGAAAATCCCGGCGGGCCTTGCGCAACCCTTCAATATCTGTCTGAAATTCATCTATTTCCTCTATCACCTCTTGCTGCACTTCCTCTTCGTAAGCAAAAACAAACGGCGTTTTCTTGAGAATGTTTTCCCGTTCCTGCTGGAGAGTTTCTTCAGATTTCAGAATGGGAAAGGTAAAGGGTGCAATGACATTTTCATGGGTAATGCTGTTGAGTTCATACTGATAATCCCGGTATTGATTTTTTTGGAAAAACAATGAGGTGACCAGAACAATCAAGAACAATACGCCCAGTACGGGAAGAGGAATATTCTTAAATTTCAGATCTAATATTGATGTTTTTTTTCTTGCTCTAAACATAATATTGTTTTTTTAAATTCATCCTTAAAATAAGAACTTTTATTCAGAATACTTAATATCTTTTACATTTAACTGAATTTCCCGCAGCCCGCGGTATTCATTTTCTTCAATAACAAAGGCGATATCCAGCGGTCTGTTACTGATCAGTAACTCGTAATATTTACCCAGTTTCCAACCTATGGCGCTGATCACAATCTTATTCTGGCAGGCGCGGAACTTGACATGTTTTTCCCCAATGATCCTGGGTATTCCGGAAATAGTAACATTCCGGCTGATCAGTTTGGGCCGCATATTGGCCG
Organism: uncultured bacterium; assembly: GCA_964472715.1. Classification (GTDB taxonomy): domain Bacteria; phylum Fidelibacterota; class UBA2242; order UBA2242; family JAFGTP01; genus JAFGTP01. The sequence continues at coordinate 13,845 of CAYYMT010000047.1, forward strand.
GGCCAAAAGGCGCCATTTTATTGAGATAATAAATATTTTGCTGATTGATATCAAGAAAAGAAATTTCAGAATCTATTTCCAGTACCGGCTTTAACATTTCATCGGTTATTTGCGAATTGGCCACTTCTTTCATTTTTTTAGCGAACAATTCAATCTTGTCTTCTTTGATCGTCAGGCCGGCCGCCATAACATGACCACCGTAATTTTCCAGATAGCCGGAGCATTCTTTTAACGCGTCATGGAGGTCAAAGGATTTGATACTCCGTCCTGATCCGCGTCCAACACCTTTATCAATAGAGATCATGATTACCGGGCGGTTATACATTTCTTTCAGTTTTGAGGCAACAATTCCAATGACCCCCTGGTGCCAACCATTCTTATGAAGAATAATGATTTTATCCTTTTCCAAATCCTGGGAATATTTCAGCTCCATAATGGCTGCATCAACCGTTTTTCGTTCAATATTCCGGCGCTCCAGGTTAATCTTGTCCAAATTTTGTGCGATCATCCCGGCTTCATTGGGATTTTCACTGATCAGTAATTTCACAGCCTGGGAAGCTTCATCCAAGCGGCCGGCGGCATTGATTCGCGGAGCCGCTCCAAAAACAATATTTGAGACGCGAATATTCTGATTTTCCGAAAAATTTGACACTTTTAATAATGACTGAATACCGGTTTTACGGGTGCCGCTCATCCGTCGTAAACCTTCGGATACAAGGATACGGTTTTCATCCACCAGGGGTACAATATCCGCGGCCGTACCGATTGCCACCAGATCCAAATGTTTAAAAAGCGCTTCTTCATTAAAATCAAATTCAGTGATCAGAGCCTGTAAAAATTTAAAGGCCACACCGGCACCGCATAGTTCTTTGAAAGGATAGTCACAATCTTTACGCTTGGGGTCAACAATAGCAATGGCATTGGGCAATATTTCCATGGGTTCATGGTGGTCTGTGATGACCACGTCGATATTGTTTGCCCTGGCATATTCCACTTCATCAATGGCATTGATCCCGCAATCACAGGTCAGGATAACATTGACTCCTTTTTCTATTGCCAGATTTATACCGGTTACAGAGAGGCCATAGCCTTCATTTTCCCGATTGGGAATATAAAAGTCAGGGTTCATCCCCAGTTCCTGCAGTGCCAGGATTAATAGCGCGGTTGAAGTTGTTCCGTCAACATCATAATCACCAAAGACAAGAATTTTTTCTTTTTTCTCTACAGCAGTCTTAATTCGCTCAACAGCCCGGTCCATATCTTTCATCAAAAAGGGGTCATAGAGTTTATCCAGTGTGGGATTTAAAAACTGCTCAATATCTTCAATCCCTTTATTGATAAGGATTCTACTGATCAGCGGTGATAAATTATGTTTCTTGGCAACTTCTTCAACTTTCTTGCTATCTGCTTTTTTAATTTTCCATTTATAATTCATATTTTTTTTAAATAATGAAGCCGATCGATAAGCCGGATTCTGTACCTGAAAACAGGCTAACAGTCATTTGTCTACAATACACTTTGCAGTGCAAGTTAAGCGATCTACCCGAGCAATAACGAACGAGCCATTCATTGCTCTGCTTGATCTTGCTCCGGATGGGGTTTACCAGGCTCCCGATTTCGCAACCGGGACGGTGCGCTCTTACTTTAATCCCGTTTAATCACAGGACGCACCATTTCACCCTTACCCCGGTCAATGACCGGGACGGTATATTTTCTGTGGCACTTTCCTCTTTTTTCAAAGATCCCGTATTACGGGACATCCTGCTCTGTGGAGTCCGGACTTTCCTCCCCGACATGTCGGGACGACTGTCTGATCGACTTCAGATTATTACCTCTTCATCTGTTGGCAAAACTTCGCTTTCTTCATCATCCCAATATAACAATCTTCCGCAAAATTCACACCTGATTAACCTGGTTTCTCGTTTGATTTCCATTAATTTTTGGGCCGGTACGCTTTTGTGACACCCACCACACGAAGCTGCGCCGGGAGTGTATTCCACATTCCCTTTTTTATCAACTTTTTCATTGAACAGCTGATTCACTGGCACGATAGCTTTTCCGTCTCTGGCTTTTGCTATTCGTTCGTATTCTCGCAAATATCGTTTGGAAATATCAGCAACAATCTTTTCTCTCTCTTTATTGAGTTTTGTTGCGGCCTCCAGTGTCTCTTCTTCTCGTTTATCCAATTCCGTTTTGTTGGCTTTTAAAACTTCACTTTTTTCCTCAAAATCAAGTTTCAGGCCTTTTTCTTTTTCCCGTAGTTCCTGTTCTTCTTTGTCCAATTCCATTAGTTTATAATCCCGCTCATCAATTTTATGTTTGACAGTGTCAATTTCCACTGTCAGGGCATCATATTCCTTGTTTGATGTCACGAGATAAAGTTGGTCTTCATACTTCTTTTTCTGATCATTCAATTGATTGATATCCAGCTTAGCCTCGTCACGTTCCATCTGAATATCTTTAAGCCGATCTGTACATTTTTTTAGCCGGATTGCAAGAATATCTATCTCCTCCTGCAATCCGCTGACAATCTGAGGCAGATCACCTTTAATTTTTTTGATCTCATGAAGTTGATTACCAACTTTTTGTAACTTAACCAATCTGTCAAGTTCGTGTATCATTCAGTCCTCCAGTAAAATGATAAAATGAAAATTGCACCCAGTAGGTGCAATCAACATCATTTATTTTTTATTATTTTAAACAAAAGGCAATTAAGATCTTTTTCATTTCAAACATTAAAAATCTCAACATTAAATTCATATTTTTCAATTCTTTATCATTCATCATTATAACAATCTGTCATCTCAAAACTTACCGATATTTAAATTTTAAAACAATATTTATATTAATTAAGACAGAAAATTTTCTATCCTCTCCTGTCCTTGGCGGGGTAGCCGATTATTAAAATCAAAAGCGCAACCAATAGTCCAATATAAAAAGGTTGAATATTATACAAGTACCGGGGAAACCCCGCTGTGCCGCGAAAAGCGCCAATTATAAACCAGAGAAAGGCACTAAAAAAACTAAAAAATACCGAAGCAACCGCCAGTTTATCACTAATTTTTAAATCCAACCGAAAAAAGGTAAGCACCACCGGCAACAGCAAAGCGGGAATCAAAATACTTCCCAGTGTATACCACATTTTAACTACCGAGGGTAATATTACCACCAAAACAGTGGAAAAAGCAATACTGACAAACAAGCCAATCCGGGTGTATTCCTTGATCTTATCTTTTTGGAAAATGCGCCAGAGCAAATCCCGTCCAAAAGTTACCGCTGACAAGAAGGCCGTGGAATCCAGTGTTGACATTACCGTTGCCAGCATCCCCACTATAAAAATCCCCAGATAAACCGGCGGCAGGACCATTTCTCCCAGCCGGGGAAAAGCCATCACCGGATTAATATCGGTCAGTAATGCCCTGGCATAGAGTCCGGCAAGGGTTGTCAGCATATCAAATACAATCCAAAAAGCAACCGCCAAAAGAATACCGTTACGGGCAACCTGAGGCGTTTTGGCCGCGTAACAACGCTGATAAAATCCCGGATCAACAAATGTCCACAAAGCGATAAAAAACCAAACCATTACATACTGCAGTCCCATTTCTCCGGTGAACCGAAGATGATTGACCGGCAGATTGGCAGCGAGAAAATCAGCGCCACCATAATTCATCACCAACCGGGAGACTAAAATTATAAATCCAAAAAACATCAATATGAATTGCAGCACATCGGTCCTGACCACAGATTGCAATCCGCCGAAATATACATACAGCAGAGAAAAAACAATCGCCACCAGGTAAGCCCAGATAAGTGGTATCCCTAAAATACTGCTCAAAATCAGCATGACCATTAACAAATGCGGCGCCGGGGTTACCAGGAAAAATATCAAAATACTTCCCAGAAACCCGGTTTTTTTCCCATAATTATCATACAAAATATCAGGAATTGTATAGCGTTTGCTCTGCTGAATTTTGGGCGCCAGGAAAAGCGCGAATATTATTGCGAAGAGGTAGTAAGGCAATGCTTGTGTCGTCCAGTTCAGTAATCCGTAAAGCCAGGTAAATTCTCCGATCCCCAAAATTCCGCCATACCAGGTTGACACCAGGGTAGCCGTAAAAGCTGGCAGCGAAATTCTCCGCCCGGCTAACAAATAACTATCTACATTGGTGTGGTATTTTTTTCTGGAATGATGGAAACCAATCAGCAGGGTTAACAATAAATAAATTGAAATAATTACAAAGTCAGCGGCATGTAAATTAATCCGTTCCATTTCCTCTTAAACTTCTAAAAATTAGCAAATTGCCTTTAGTGAATGATATAGATACCTTGTCAGTCTGGGATAGATTGCTGACCCCGCGGCTGCCTTCCGATAAATTTTCATTTTTCAGTGGATATTTAAGTTTATCAGTAGAAATATTGTAACCGCGGCTAAATCCAAAAATTGAAAAAACAGCCATTGGTTCTGTTAAAATGGTATGATTCCCCGGCCGGATCAGAAAAATTTCGAAATGATCAGTTATGATATACAAATTCGCGCCGGTTTTATATTTTTTTAATAGTTCCAATGCGGCAAAAGAGTGGTCAAGCCTGTTTCCCTGGATCCCGGTTAATACAATATTTTGATAGCCTTCATCCATCAGATAACGGATGCTCTTTTCCAGGTCATTTTCTTGCTGAGACTCATATTTGATGATTTTGACAGCTGCTTTTTCAAATTGACTTAAAACCGCCGGCCTGACCGAATCCATATCTCCCAGAATTACATCTGGGGTCACTTCCCGGCGCGCCAGTGTATTGCCGCCTCCGTCCGCAGCAACTATCACATTGGATTTATCGACAATCTGCTTAAACACCCGCCCTGAGGGACAATCTCCGTTAGCAACCACCAGAGCGTATTTTTTACTAAAAAACTGACTCTTCAAAGGCTTTCTCCATTAAACGGGAAAAATTAAGGAATAATAAATTTTATGCAACAGTTAATTGGACAGATCAGAATAAATTCCGGTGCAGGTCATGCTCCTTTACCATTTTCTTGTACTTGTCTTCATTAAGACTAAACGACAATTTCTTCTTATATTCATTGACTTTTTTCTTATACTCTTTGGAATTAAAATATTTTGTAATGGATTTGGTCATGGGAAAAATCAAATAATCCGGCTTCCACAAAAATGTTTCCCCGGTTTTTTCATTGGTAATACACTCAAAAAATGTTGCCCAGGAGAGATGATAAAAGGAATAAGAATTCAATAAATCCCTGGCCAAAGCTTCCATTTCCGCTTGTTTAAAAGGATCAACATAAACAAATTTCTTAGAAAAAATAAAACCGGTATGAAAAAAATGAGGTTTATTGACAATCCCGTCCAGGTCCATATTTTTGGCCAGCAGCACCATCAGTACCATCAGATTTTTTCCCATTCCCAGGCCGGGGTAAGATTGTCCGGGCAAACGGGGTTTTTCGTCATCGAATTTCTTCCTGGGGTTTTGCAGCAGCAGCCATTCAATCTGTAAAAATTGCTGGTGTTTTTTAGGATAATTATCCAGTATTCCCTGCTCAAAATGAACCGGGCCTTTTTTGGCAACCAACTCACATATAACATTGGAAGGATTTGGCTCACCGCTGTAGACATAAAGTTTGTGAGTATGGGAATCACTGGTCTCAATTTCCGTGTTGATGTTATTCAATCCCATCGCTTCCAGTTCATCCACAATTTTGAAATGTTCGAGGATAGTTTTCAATCCGGTATTGCTGAAAGTTCCCAGGAAAAAATTGGAACAGGATTGAATACGGCCGTAATTGAGCAAACTTTCGAGAGTGATCTCATCATCATCTGTTCCTGCCTGCAACTCCGAACGGGTGATTTTTTTGGCAAATTTTTTATATTCTCGATAAAGTCTTGACATATTTTATTCTATATATATTAATTTTTCCCTTTTTTCACAAATCCGGCCGATGATCCGGACATTCATTAATCCCGCTTTTTCAAAATCTTTCAATATTGCCTGTGCATCCCGCGCGTTCAACGAAAACAGCAATCCGCCGGAAGTCTGGGGATCATGATAAATATTCCGGAATACCGGCGCGGCTGTCTCTTTCCAAACAACATTACCATCAAAATGTTTCCGGTTATCTGTCAGTCCGGGGCTAAATAAACCCATGCGTGCAAATTTCCCAACATTATCCATAAACGGAATATCGCCATGTGACAAAATCGCACTCTTATTACTGCCTTTCAGCATTTCGGATAAATGTCCCAAAAGTCCAAAACCGGTCACGTCTGTACAGGCTGAAACCGGGTAATCACGAAGAATATCCGCGGCCCTTTTATTTAAAAAGACCATTTGGCGGATCAGCGCCTGACGATCTTGATCGGCCAATAAATTCCGCTGTAATGCTTTCGCCAGTATGCCGGTGCCCAGGGGTTTTGTCAGGATCAGCAGGTCTTGCTCATGGCACCCATTGTTTTTCAGCAAGTGTGATTCTTTGGCAATTCCCACTACAGAAAGGCCGAATTTCATTTCCTGATCCCGAATAGAGTGGCCGCCCAAAATCTGAATACCGGCTTCCCGGGCAATGACATCTGCTCCCTTTAGTATCTTCTCCAGCACTTCATCAGCAACCTCGCCATCCGGAAAAGCCACCAGACTATTAGCAAACAATGGCGTCCCGCCCATAGCATAAATATCACTCAGCGCGTTCGCCGCCGCGATTCGGCCAAAATCAAAAGGGTCATCCACAATCGGCGCGAAAAAATCTACCGATGATAAAATTGCCGTCTCATCATCAATAAAATAAACCGCTGCGTCATCGCCAGTTTCAAAACCGATGTTTTTCCCGGCCGGCGGCGGACTTGATATATTGCCTAAAATTTTTTGTAATTTCGCGGCACTCAATTTACAGGAGCAACCGGGTTCGGCAGAATTGAATAAATTAAACATTCCCGGTTTTTGCTGCTGTTTTTTTACAGCCGTTACTATTTTTTTTACGGCGATCTCCACCTCATCCGGAGTATTGGTCCGGCCAAAGGAAAATCGAATCGATCCCAGGGCGCGTTCATCGGATATTCCCATGGCTTTCAAAACCTGTGACGGTTCAATAGCGCCGGCATGACAGGCCGCGCCGCCGGAAGCTGCGATCTCAGGTAATGTATCCAGTAACTTTGCCGCATTACATTCAGGAAAATATATATTGGCGGTGTTTGGCAGCCGGTACTCCTCATGCCCGTTCAATTCAATTCCAGGCAACTCCTTTTTCAAACTGTCAAAAAATCGATCGCGAATTCTGCGTTGATGAGCGATTATATTTTTCTCATTTTCAGTAAATAACCGGGCCGCTTCACCTAAACCGGATATTTCCAGCACATTTTCTGTACCGGCGCGCAGACCGGATTCATGGCCTGCTCCCAATATTAAGGGATTAATTTTTACGCCCCGCCGGATATACAATGCGCCAATCCCCTTGGGCCCGTTCATTTTATGGGCGGCAATGGTCATTAAATCAACACCCAGTTCTTTGACATCTACAGTGATCTTACCAACTGCCTGGGCCGCATCAGTGTGAACCAGAATATTGTGCTTCCGCGCAATTTCACTAATTTCCCGCAGAGGTTGCAGCGTCCCTGTTTCATTATTCGCCAGCATAACAGTAATCAGCCGGGTTTGCGGCTTAATTTTAGATTCAATATCCTGTGGATTTATACGGCAATGCCGGTTAACAGGCAGCGCCGAAATTTCATAATTTTGTGTGGCAAGGTAATCACAGACCTTTACTACTGAAGGGTGTTCTACAGATGAAGTTAGTATATGACAGCCGGAATGCTGCGTGGCAATACCACGAATCGCCATGTTGTTGGATTCGCTGCCGCCACTGGTAAAAATAATCTCATCCGGCGAGGCATTGATCATTTTTGCCAACCGTTCCCGCGCTTCTTCAATGATTTCCCTGCTCTTAAGTCCGTAAATATGGGAACTGGAGGGATTGCCAAAAGAGTCTTCCAGTACCTGTTTCATCTTGACAATGACTTCAGGCACCAGGGGTGTACTGGCATTATGGTCTAAATAAATGGGTTTCATATTATTTATAATCGAATAACAGACTTAAATCCAGGCCGGTAACCGAGTGGGTTAACGCTCCCGAGGAGACCACATCCACACCGGACCGGGCAAAATCAGCAATGCTTTCCAAGGTAATATTTCCTGATGCCTCCAAAAGAATATTGTCATAGATGCCTTTGATCTGCATCTCATTGATGATTTTTTTTATTTGGTGAATGGTAAAATGATCAAACATGATGACTTTATTGACATCATATTGCAGGCGCACCAAAGCGTAAGCCACCTTCCAGAATTGCTCCTCATCTGTCACTTCCACCTCAATAAACCGCAGATTCTCATTGTTTTTCACAACTTCCTCAAGTCCTTTGTCCAGACAATCATCACATCCGGTTTTATTCAAAATGTCCAGATGGTTTTCTTTCAGCATGGCCGCGTCTTCCAGGTTTAACCGGTGAGAAAGGCCGCCTCCGCACTGCACCGCTTTTTTATCCCAGAAGCCGAACAGGGTTTTGCGGGTCCCGGATACAAAGCACCCCTCCTGCCTGATCCTGGAATTGTAGTCAGCCGTCATCGTGGCAATTCCACAAAGCCGCTGTAAAATATTTAAAATAGTGCGCTCCAGAGATAACACATCGCCGGATTCACCTCGAATTTTCATCAATACATCGCCGGTTTTTATTTTATCGCCATCTTTGATAGTGGTTAATGATTTTATGCCATGTTTTTTGAGCAGGAATTGAATTTCTTCCAGGCCTGCAGCAATGCCGTTTTCCTTGACAACAATCGCGCATTCCACTTGTTCTTTGTAGGCTTTTACCGGAAATTGTGAAGCGTCACCTTGCCCCAAATCCGATTCGATCAGAAAATCAAACAGCCGTAATGTAAAATCCTGGTAAAATTCATTCTGCAACCTTAACTCATTCATTGCATCGAAACACTTTAATATTTTTTTTCTACGCGCCATATATTTCCTTCGCTATTCATTAATGATTGTGACCAATATAGTTATTTTACTGAACAATAATCAATAACCGAATAAAAATTAGAAATATTTTTACAAAACTGATACAAACTCTTTCACTTTATCTGATTTTTATTTCATCAAAACTTTATTAAATTTTAAATTAAACTAATTTACTGCAATTATATGAGGTTACCTTGAAAGAGAATTTTTTAGATTATATAAAAAAGAACGTATTGTTATTTGACGGCGGAATGGGTACGGAAATTTATTCACGGGGCGTATTTATTCACCAATGTTATGATGAACTGAACCTAACCCGTCCCTCACTCATAAAAGAGATTCACCGGGATTTTATTGATGCCGGCGCCCAGGCCATTGAAACCAATACCTTTGGCGCTAATTATCAGAAATTACAACCATACGGCCTGGCTGATAAGGTCTACAAAATTAATATTGCCGGCGCTAAAATCGCCCGGGAAGCCGCCGGTGATGATATTTATGTCATCGGCAGTGTTGGACCTTTGGGTAAAAAACTGGATAGTAGTGATCCCGCCAAAGTCCGGCGTACACGGGAAATCTATACCGAACAGATAAAAGCCCTGCTGGATGGTGGCGTTGATGTAGTTACTTTTGAGACCTTTTTTGATATCGAAGAACTCTTACTGGCGGTAAAGGTGGCAAAATCCCTGGCTGATATACCAGTGATCGCGCAAATGACCATCAATGAAAATTTCTTCACCATTTACGGTGTCAGCGCCGAAGATATTGTCGGCCGATTAAACAGAAGTAAAGCCGATGTCATTGGATTGAACTGCAGTGTCGGTCCGAAAATCATGCATGAGGCCCTGGAAAAAATTAAATCCCTGGCGAAAAAACCGATTTCCATTTTACCCAATGCCGGCTACCCGCAAACGGTCAATGGCAGAAAACTTTACCTGACTTCCAGCGAATACCTGGCGGAATATTCACGACGATTCGTCCAGTCCGGCGCCAGTATCATTGGTGGCTGCTGCGGTACAACTCCCGAGCATATCAAGACAATCAAACATGCCATCACTTCCTATCAGCCGAAGAAAAAAATCATTGACATCAAGGTAAAAGAAAAAAAATACACACCGGTTGAGCAACCTGATCCGGCCACAAAATCCCTGATGGCGAAAAAACTTTACAACAAGGAATTCATCTGTACTGTTGAAATGGTGCCGCCGCGGGGAATCCGTACGGAAAAATCACTGGCAAAAGCCAAAGAACTCATGGAAACCGGCATCGACTGCATTAATCTGCCTGATGGCCCGCGAGCCTCATCAAGAATGGGGGCGCCCTTTATCGCTAAGGAAATTCTGGACAAAGTCGGCATCGAACCGGTGCTGCATTACACCGCCAGAGATCGCAATCTATTGGGAATTATCTCCGATCTGATCGGTATTCACGCCATCGGGATCAAGAATATTCTGCTGATTACCGGCGATCCACCAAAAATGGGTGATCTGCCCGACGCCACAGCAGTTTTTGATGTGGATTCCATCGGCCTGATCACCATTGCCAACAATCTCAACCACGGCATTGACCTGGGTGGTAATTCCATTGGAAAACCCACCGAATACCTGATCGGGGCCGGCGTCAATCCCGGGGCCCTTGATATGGACGAGGAAATGCGTAGATTCGAGAAAAAAATAAAAGCAGGGGCGGAATATTTCATTACCCAGCCCGTCTTTGATACTGACAT
>CAYYMT010000048.1:0-24586 GCA_964472715.1 uncultured bacterium
AATTTTCAGATCAATTTTTCCTTGATATTTTTTTATATTCTGCAACTTATTTTTTCTGATAATTTCTTTTAACGCCAGATTGACTAATTCTGTTTTTGTTTTACTTTGCGTTACTCTAAGTCCTTCTTCCATCAGTTCTTTTGATATATCTAACGTAGTTCTCATTATTTCTCCTTTATGCATAAAATAAAAAATTATTTATGCATAATCAATACTTTCAAAAGAGTTCACCATACTTTAATTACAGAAAAACCATAAGCCGGCAATTCCAGGGTTAAGGAGCCATTGTCCAAAACCGGAATCCCGCCCATTAAGTGTTCAAAATTCGTTATTTGCGATTCAATACTGACAACCACTTTTTCGTCGGAAATATTTCCAATAATTAAAATTCTGTTATTATCGGTTATTCTTGAATACGCGAGCACCTTATCAGGTTGATCAGTATCCGTGATTTGGAACTTTCCTTTTGCAAAAGCCGGATTATTGTTCCGTAATTGAAAATATTGGTTATAAAATTCATAATAGTGATTATCAAAATCCCATTTTATCGATTCTTTTTCAAAGAGTGATGGCGTTTGCTCAGCTCCTACTTCCTGGCCGTCATAGATCATCGGTATTCCCGGCAGGGAGAGATTTAACACCGCCGCCAGCATAGCCTTGTCTTCCCCGAAAAATTCCACAGTCCGCTTCTTATCGTGGTTTTCAGTAAAGATCATATGCCTGGTATTCTTTGGATAGCGATAATGGTCTTTCTCTATAACCTCTGCCAAATAGGAGGGTTTTTGTTTGCCTTCCAGAATCTTCGCAATGGTCATGCGGAAGTTCCAGGCATAAGTGAGATTGAAGCCATTGATGTGTAATCTTGGATGAGCGCCTTCCGCCAGCATCAAAATATCGGGTTTGATAGCGGATAAGCGATTATAAGCTTCCGCCCAGAAATCATCAGGCACCAGTTCCGCCACATCACAGCGATATCCGTCGATATTCAGGTCACGAACCCAGTACTCCAGCACATTCCACATATATTTTCGTAAATCATCATTCTCATAATTGAAATCCGCCACATCGGTCCAGTCTGTTCCGGCGGGATGAATAATATCACCCTTTTCGTTTTTGGTATAATATTCCGGGTGCTTTTCCACCAGCCAATTATCCCAGGCGCTGTGGTTACAGGCGATATCTACTATGACACGAATATCATGCTCATGGGCGGCATCGATCAATTGCTGAAACTCAGCTTTGGTGCCGTATTCCGGATTCACTTCCATAAAATCTTTGATAGCGTAAGGACTTCCCATGGAGCCCTTGCGTTTCACTTCGCCGATAGGAAATATAGGCATGAACCAGATACAGCCGACGCCGAATTCTTTCAGGCGTGGTAAATCATCAATAACAGAAATAAAGTCGCCCTTCTCAGAATGGGCCCTGACATAGAGTTCATAAATCAAAGTATTTTCCGCCCAATCGGGTAAAGGTGTTGATTCCCTGGAAAAATACTTTGATTTCAAAAGGTCCTGAGGCTCTTTAAACTCTTTCAGAAAAACTTCGCCACACAATCCGCCGGCGCCGCCGCCATCGGTAATTTTCACCACCAGGCTGTTTTTTTGGCCAAACTTCAGTTTGCCGGTAATATCTTTGTTAAAGCGGACATTGTACCCTTCATGTTCAATAATTTTTTCACCGTTCAGATAGACATCAGCATCATCATCAACACACTCAAAAAAAATGGCTACTTTTTCACCTTTAAATTTTTCATCCGGCACAAAATTACGCGCATACCACCCGATCCCGTCATATTCGGCATCACCCCAAAAGGTGGGAATTTCTACGGTTTTCCAGTCAGTATCCCCGGGATCTATCTTATAATATTCCTTTTGTGTGCCAATATTTTTATCATCATAGGTGAATTTCCACCGGCCATTTAAATTTTGCATATTTTTATCCTGTGCTGTCAAAATTATCGAAGTCAATAACAGTAGCATGAAAACGTATAATTTATATTTCATTGACATTCTCTTTTCCGTTATATTGTTCTATCATTTTATCCAGGTCGTCGACACGTTCCGGCATGATCTTTAAAACGGTGCCAGATGTTTCCACGCCCATACGTTGCCCAAACAGGGTTATATCCAGAACCACATAATTGATAGCGATTTTTAAAACCGCTTCATTTTGTGTCCAGATCGCCTGTTCATCTTCGTTCATATTGGCCGGCCCCATGATCAATTCCCGGGAATCTGTCACCAGGATCAGTTTGTGGTCCCATATCTTTTTTAACCTCTCCTCCGGAATATTGTAAGCGTAAACATCATTGCCATATTCCTGTGAAATTTTATTAAAGGAAAAAACCACCACTTCAACGCCGCGTTCCTGGGCTTCCAGCAGGGAATCATGAAAAGTGTCGATTTCCCGGCTCCATCCGGAGATAATGATCTGTTTTTTAGCATCCCGAATGTGGGTATCGCAAATTTCCATTAAGGATTTGTAACCGCGAATATTCCAAAAACCTTCGGAATCGGGCTTGTCTTCAAAAGCCAGCAATTCTTCTGACAGTGAATTTAACCGCTTTGAGAAATCCGATTCCAGACGGGAAAGCAATTGTTTCGGAGAAAGTGGTATGTAGCGTACCGGCTTTCCGTGGACAGAGATAACAACGCCATTACTTTCGAGTTTTCTTAAAGTCGAATAAATAACCGATCGCGGAACATCAGTGATCTGGCTGACTTCATATCCGGTTGCCGGATTTTTTTGTAAAAGCCCCAGATACGCTTTGGATTCATAATTGGTAAAACCAATTTTTTTAAGTAAAACGATTAAATCATCAGATATTGATGCCATGTGATCACCTATTTTAATATTCATTTTTTTCAGATAAATGTCTGAACCAGCTGAAATATAATATGACTGACAATACCGCAGTTAATATCAGTGTAATTATGAAATTATCCCAGCGCTTCATGATCAGCATCATCCACATCAGGAATAAAGAAATCTGCCAGGGCACTGCAAAGAAGATAGAAAAAATATCCCGGCGGTTTTCCCTTCTGGCCGCTGCAATGAATTTATCAGGAAATTCACGGCGAATTTCCGACCAGATACCGAATGGACGGGTTTGTTTATAAAAATTCTTCAGCACCTCTTTGTCTGTGGGCTTGGTCATTAATGTTCCAATCACAGTGCCTAAAAAGGACAAACCGGTAGAAAAGATAAACGCGTACCATTCCGGTAAGGCTTCCGGCGCGAAAATCTTCCAAATTATCGCTGAGACAGTACCGGCAGCCATACCAATGGCGTATCCATACCCGTTCAACCGCCACCAGTACCAGCGCACCAGTTGGGGTATCAACAGGCCGGCTCCGATACTCATGGTGATCCATCCCCAGATTTCATTAATATTTTTGATCAGCAAAGTCAGAAAAAGTCCGCTTAACACCAGTAATACCGAAGCGATATAACTATGCCGCATTTGTTGTTTATGGGTGGCCCGGGGATTGACCTTTGTGAGATAAATATCTTTCACCCAGTAGGCAGCGCCGGCATTCACGGTAGAGTCAAAAGTAGACATTGCGGCGGCCATCAAACCGGCCACTAAAAATCCTTTGATACCGACCGGGAGTGTTTCCACAACCGCCGGCAAGACCATCTCCGGATCAGTGATTTTTCCCGCCAGAGAAACCCCCCAGACTGCCATGGCCGCGATAAAGGGCCAGCGAAAAGATAAAAGGAATGTCCAGAAAAGGGACAGCAAACCGGCCTCTTTATCATCCTTGGCAGCAAAATAACGCTGGATCATATAGTTTCCGGTTCCGCCGGTACCTTCAAGAATTACTTTGAAAAGGTAAAAGAGTACCGCCACACCAAAAAAATTATACATGGAGTAGGTGCTGTTGGGTTCTATATCCAGTTTCCAGCGTGGAATGATGGAAGTCCACTCTGAAAAACTGGTTTTATAAGCTTCAAATCCGCCTCCCGCTGATTCTTTCAGTGGCATGGAAACAAAAAATTCTGCCGGCAGGTCAATGGCAAAGGCTTTCACCGCGATATAGGCAATGGCCATAAAAATCAAAAAACCCTGAAAAACATCAGTCCAGATAACGCCGTAAAGCCCTGAGGCAACTGTATAAATTGTAGCCAGAAAGATTAGTATTGAGGCAGCCCAAAAATGAGCGGGTAATCCCAGTAAATCCGGAATACCCAGAAACTGGCCCAGGAATTTTCCGCCGCCAATAGCAAAATAGGTTACCATTGCAATCGTCATGATAATAGAGGTTATGGCAGTAATGAAACGGGCCAGTTGCCCCTCTTTATCATTGCCAAATCGGAATTCCATCCATTCCGCCAGGGTCATTACATTGGCCCGGCGACTCCATTTTCCGATGAAGATCATTAGAAATGCCATGATAAGAGTGACACCACCGCGAATTTCAATATAAAATCCCCGTGCGCCAATGGCATAAACCAGCGCCACTATTATCATTGTACCACTAATGTCAAGGTTGGAAGACATCCCCGAAGCCCCTAAGGCCCACCAGGGTAATTGTCTGTTTCCCAGGAAATAGGAATCAATATTTTCCGAGGCTTTTCGCTGAAACCACATGCCAACGATCACCATTGCTGTTAGATAGATACCGACTATTGTAAAATCAATTGCGCCCATCAGGTTCCCCTATTATTTTTAAAATCCGGGGCAAAGGGTAATCCTTCGCCCCGGTAAAAAGAGTAATTTATTTCAACAATACCATTTTTTTCATGTTGGTGTATTTATCATCTACCTGCAGTTTGTAGAAATAAATACCGGAGCTTACACGGCTACCTTTGATATCACGTGCATTCCAGGTGTAATTGTAAACACCGGCGTTCAGATTGGTATAATTCATTTCCTGAACTTTCTGGCCCATCATGTTGTAGATCGTCAACTTAACATTTTTGGCAGCTTTGACACTGAATTTAATGTTGGTTGTCGGGTTGAACGGGTTCGGATAGTTCTGGTTCAATTCATATTTGTCAGCAGTTTCAATCACATTGTCGATGGCTGTTTTGGGTGATGCAGTATCGAAATCCCAGAGTGAGTAGAAAATAGGATTGATACTTCCCCACTGTGAGTGAATGGTTGCTGTTGGCTGAGAGTCATCAATATTTTCGATGTGGTTCAGGCCGTATCCGCTTTCATTATCACCACCGGCAATACCAAATTTAAATTCCTGGCCGATGGTGTTATTGGAACTGTCAGGACCATAGCTGAATATAACGGTGTAAATGGTGTCTCCGGCAGTCACATCGCCATGAGTACCATCATCCCACATCTGTTTTTCTTCAGCATTGGAAAGATCAGTTCCCCAACCTGTCCATCCGCCGGAAGCCGGGCCGTTAATAAAAACCCCGCCGTTATCAATTTGTGAAACTTCGGAAATATGTAAACTGCCCTGAATATCAGTTAAAGTAATACCATTCATCACATGATGATATGCCGGTCTTAAATCAAGGGTAAACGTCACATCGACATTCTGAGAAACCGTATTGGTATTTCTGAATACCGGCATTCTGCGGGAATCTGTCTGACTGTCGATATTGTCGACGATCATTTGTCCGTCAGAATCAATCGTGATCAGACGGCGTTCTGCTTCGGAAGCATTGCCACCCTCATAATCAAAATTAAAATAGGTTTCACGCACTTCACCGCTTGCCACACCGGGAATTTTATAATACTGGTAGTAAACACCTTCGCCAAAACCGCCGATGATCAGTGAATCAAAGGTCGCCTGGTAGGTAAAACCACCCAGTCCGACTTTTTGCATACCGGCTTCCACATACTGCGCGGAGTTGAAATAACCAACTCTGACACAGAGTGAGTCACCGTCACCGATACTGAACCCATTGTTGTTAATGGCTCTGGTGAGGTCTGTTTTAAAAGTTACGGAAATTGTGTCGCCGGTTACAGCGGAAGGCGGTGCGTCGTTCCACCATTTCCAGGCAATTGTTGTATCACCGTTAACAACTGTTCCTCTGTTTTCATTATTCGGGTACATACCATGACCGCGAACATTTTCAGACTGGTCCCATGATCCGAGAGTAAATCTGAACATAGTACTATCAAAAGCTTCGTCTAAAGGCAGCAGGTAATTGTAATACATGCTTTCGCCTTCTCTGGTTAATTCATACTTGTCCGGCACCCACATATTGTCAGCGCCGTCCGGTCCCGGAAAAGCGCCAACGATATAAACACTGCTGGCTTCGGGATCAAATCCGTTCAAAGCACCCATGTTGACCCGGAAAAGCACTTCATGCTTATCATTATCCTCAAAAGGTGTCACACCCCAGGGATGACCAACAAAAGCCATCTGAAGAACAGTATCAGCAGCCGGAATAATAAAGGTTCTGTTGTCTACCGCTTCGGCGCCAGGCGCATCATTTTCCCAGTAAGATGTTGTGTCACCGGTCATATAATCGACAATACCGGCGCCAAACTTAAACTGGACTTCGCCGCCGATGGAACTGTCCGGGAAGGTAAAGGTTTTTTCCCAGTAGTCGCCGCCGACATTGCTCATAAAATCAACTTCCGCGCTCCAGTCACCGTCCTGGTAAGAGGCCGGATCACCAACATTCACAGTTCCGCGAATGTCAACATAACCCAGTGTGTCTGTGACCCCCTGGATCATACTTGTGTTTGCTCTAAAAGTCACATTAACATCTGCTAATGCGATTGTTGCTAACATAGCAACGGTTAAGAAGAGTATCAATTTCTTACTCATTTCTTTCCTCCTTCTTTGTGTTAAAAGAAAATTCCTAATCCAAAAGTTTGAACATTATTAAAATATTCAAATTCCTGGTAACTGTAATCCAGGGATATACCCAGATTATTGACTCGATATTTTAAACCGCCACCCAGTGTCAGGCCTTCCTGGCTTTTTTCATACCCAATGGCTTTGTATCCTGCGCGCAAAGCAAACTGGTTAAAAAATTTCCATTCCAGCCCCACATTCAATTGTTCTTCATTATCCGAAGGAACAAAAGCATCGGTGGCTAAGGTAATTTCACTCATATTGCCGAGATTCTTTGTATAGGCCAGGCCAATTCGGAAAAAGAGTGGCAGGGCCCAGGCTTCGGTTTTCATTCTTGCTGTCAGGGTTTCATTGTTACCCAGTGCATCAGGGTCAAGGTCGATCTTTTGATAGAGGTCAGACCCGTCAAATTGCATATCCGCTCCGTAATTGGAAATGCTCATACCGATACGTAGTCCGTCCACCTGTGTTTTAAACAGAAGTCCGACGTCCACTGCTACGGACTGCGCCGATTCGTGCCAGATTTTTGACTGGATATATTTGACTGTTCCGCCCAATGAAAAACGGTCAGTCAGCAAGCGTGCGTAACTCAAACTCATGGCCATGTCACTGGCTGACCAGAATTCGCCGGTTCCGGTCTGCTCGGTGGCAGTGGTTACTTTTTCTTCACCATAATCCAGATTGTAATAGCTGAACCCAAAAGCATTGGCCGCGCCGATTTTCATAACCGCACTGAAATAATTGATTTTCGTATCAATAAACCAGTCCATATTGGAAAAACTGATCTCATTTTGCGGTAATTGTGCAATCGCGCCGGGATTCCAGTAGATGGACGAAGCGTCCCCTGCTGTCGCCACATTTGCGCTTCCCAGCGACAATGCCCTGGGACCGGCGCCAATTCCCAGAAAAGCAGCGGAATTGATACCGACTTTTGTTTGAGCCTGCACTGTTCCTGTTGCCAGGATCAGCAAAAGAATTATGGTAATAATCGATGTAATGTTTTGTTTTTTCATCATACTTAATTCTATCTTTTATTTAATAATTGCTAATTTACCACGTTTCATACCATTATTCGGTGTTTCAATGACGTAGAAATAAACACCCGGCGCCACATCCAGATTTTCGAAAGTTTTCAGATTCCAGGTCACCAGGCTGGATTCAATGGTTTCTTCAGTGTGAATGGTCCGGACCTTACTACCGCGGGCAGTAAAGATATGTATTTTTGAACCGTAAGGCACATTGCTGAAGAATATGCGCCGCTCCCCGCGTCCACTGGTTTTTCCCGGTGGTAATGGCGGCTCAAGAATATTGGCCACCAGATAGGGATTCGGGTAGACATGAATATTATCCAGTTCTTCTTTGACCTTTTCTTCGGCAATTTCCGGCACATCCGGCTGAAAATAGAAGATATCGCCTTTGCGAAAAGCCTTTTGCGTGTTCAGTTCCAGTTTATCGCCGGCGCCCAGATCAAAGACCGAGTCCGGATAGACAGTAGATTTTTTAAAAATCATTTGCCACGTGAGGAAATAATTTCCTCTGTTATCGCGATCGAAAAAGAAAAGCTGATCGGATTTGGAAATGATACCATTCATGTCATTATCGGAAAAATAGAGTTCCGGTTGATAATTTTCCGATTCGTTGCGGACGATAAAATTCACCGGCGTATTATAAGTACCGGCCAGAAAATCGCCGCCAAAATAGTCAACCAAAAATTCTTTATTATTGACAGTATCAATCACTTCATCAAAAAATTCAATAGAATAGTCCGCCGGATATTTGACTGGCGTCCGGGTTCCATTCAATTCAAAAGGAGCAGTACCAAAATCAATGTCATAGCCGCCGTCAAAATTCCATCCGGTAAGGGAATCGATGACCCTGATTTGCCAGACATTATCAAAAACCAGCTGCATTCCGTCGAAAATATCGCTGTCTTTGGTTTCATCGGCAAAAGGTGAGTCCTGGATGTTTGGTGATTTATAAATCGGATAATATTGAAATTTGAAACGCAGGGAATCAGTATTGAACACATCATCTTCATTGGCTTTTATAAATCCCGTTTGGGTACGGATCACATAATTTGACGTATCAATTGTATTCCCGTTGATATCCATTAATTCATAGGAACCATCCTTAATATTCTTATAACCCACCGGTGTAAAGATGGTATCGTTATGCTTAAAGGTGACTTCATAAAAATTGCTGTCCAAAACAGAATAACTGGTGGTTAACCGCCGTAATTCCTGAGGGTCTCTGAATTCAAAATTATCTTCTCCGATATCCGGTTTGCCATTGCCGTTTTCATCATCAGCCAGGGTCCAGTCATTATCATTATCAACGCCATCAGTTGCTTCATCAGTAAAAATAACTTTGTAGACATGGTCTTTCATGGCCGAAGGATCAACAATCTCCACATGGACATCGCCGGAACCGATTTTGTTATCACTGTGTAATTGTATTTCTCCCTGTGAGGAGGTATATCCCGGAGCTTTCGGAGCCGGTGTAATAACAATAGTATTAATATCAGTTGATATTTCACCGGTGGTTGAGACACTGATTTTCTTGGTGTTTTCCGATGGGAAAATATTTCTTTCCGAATCACCTCTATCATAGGCGACAACGGCATAATAATAGGTGCGGCCATTGATAACATCTTCATCTCTGTAAGTGTGCTGCAAACCGGTATCATCACCCAGGTGAAATCCAAAACCACCGGTTTCCGCCAGCAATTCTTCAGAAGGATAAAACTGGCCGTTAATACCATTATCCAGATCAAATTGCGCCAGGGGTTTGAATCCCTGCACTGTACCACGGGAATCAGTGACCACACGGGCATCATTGAAATTCGGATCCGTGGCTTTATAAATTTTGTAGCCTTCAAAATCCTTGATATTCAATACCGGATCAATGGATTCTTCCGCCAGCCGGTTCCAGTATAATTCCACATAACCATCACCCGCTGTGGCTTTGACAATGGGTTTTAAAGGGGCCGTTGGAAAATTGTATTCATTGTCATATATATCTTTAACCGTATTCAGATTACGCAGCAGGTCATTTTGGTCAATTCCGTAAAGCAGTCCGATCGAGAAGCGTTCGGTCTGGCCGGCGCGCAGGGGAAAATATCCGGAGCTGTAGATAAAATCACCATCTTCACCGGCGATTGGACGGCCATTCTGAATAGATGAGGGTACATCGAAATATCCGGGTGCCATCATTTCCCAAAGTTCTTCATCGTTACGCATAGGAAAATCACCGGCAGGAGCAAAATAATTGAAAGCTGTCAAACCGATCTGATCGGATTCGTCCGGGTCTGTCGCATCAAACTTTGGTTCTCCCGGATCCGGTTGTCCGTTACCTTCTGTTCCATCGGGATCAGCGGTATTTGGCACTCCATCGGAACCCACATCATGAAAGCGCGGATCCCAGTCACCGTCATTATCAATACCATCATCGCGTCTTTCATCGATCATCAGATCATTCAGTCCCATCCCGGTAATAAAATCTTTATAACAGGTTGGATTAATAATATCAAACAGGATATTTCCGTCCTGGTCTTTTCTGATCTGACGATAATGGAGATAATAATTTTCATCGATAAGTCCGTCAAAGTCATTGTCAATTCCATCATTAGCATTAGGGTTCATAACCATCAGGGTAGGATCATTGGGACCGGGAATTTCATTGCCTTCCGCCGGAATGACGTCGCCGGCTGCCAGTTCCATCGAAAACCCGCCACGGGTTGTTACAGTTTGTTTGGTATTGGTAATAGTGACAAGCGAACGATTATAATCATCATCAATCACGACAATCTGGTCGCCATCGGCTAAAGTCCGTTCTTCAAAATCTTCGGGACCAAAATAAGGCGCACTGCCATTGTTGTCTCTGTCATTGTCAATCCCATCATAAGGGTTGCCCGGAGATTCCAGGAAGGCATAGCCAACCATACCGACATCGGTTCCCACCCAATTGGGATTGGCGGCCGCGCTGTTGTCAAAATCACCGGAATAAGTCAGGTCCCGTTCCACATCAAAAAATGACCAGTCATCATTGTATTCGCCAAAATCTTCCGTGGAAGTAACACCCACATAGGTTCCCACCAGGCTTCCAAAAGTTACTTTATCATAATTTGTAGTGCCTTTGTTCTCCACCTCATACAACCAGAAAATCACATCCTGAGCCAGAAACTGCGCCCATTGCAACCCGCGGACACGGACTTCCAGACCGAGGCCATTACGGGTAGGATCATTGGCATCAGGTTTGAATTCGACGCCAAAGTCATTATAGTTTGGAAAATTAAATTCCTCATCATTATCGTCATCCATGACAAAAAAACTTTCCACTGAAGCATTGGACTGCTGGCCAAAATAGCCATTCCACTGGCCATCCCAGGTCGGGTCTTTATCAGGCCAGCTGGAGGGCCAGGAAATCCGATTATCACTCATGGCGATTCTTTGCCGGTTTTCCGGAATATCGGAATTGTAATAGCCTTTTACCGGTTCGAACCCCCACTGCTTACCATCAGGCCCCTGCTCATCCCCTCCCAAAGTGGGACGGTCTACCGGACTGACAATTACCGAGTGAAAAGTGACCGGGTTGCCATCTTCGTCAGTTGAGTTTACTTCCACACCGATCATGGGGCTCACATCGCCAATATAACCATTATTATCATTGATCCAGGCTGCCCGCGGTCCTTTGTCGGCCGGCTGGGCAACCACACCCCAGTTTCCAAATACTGTTTTTACAAGATTACCACGATGGATGCCATAGCGCCGGTATTCACGACCGCTTTCCGCGATCAACAGCTCTGATAATAACAGCAGCATAACCATTGATAATCCAATTATTATTTTTCCTCTTTTAAAACTATCTTTTTTCATAAAGATAAAATCCTTTTATTTAAAATGATATTGTTACGCCAACTTCAATTCGTCTGGGTTCACGGTAATAGGTTTCATTGTTAAACCACTCTTCCACCGTATTCACCAATTCCAGCAATTCCAGGGCTTCCACGCGGGCTTGTTCCGGTGAAAAATCAGCCCGTCCGGAACGTGGGTAAACCTGGCTGACATTCAGGCGGTCAAAGAGATTGCGCACCCTGACAAACCACTTTTGCTGATACCCAAAAAATTCAGTATTGTAATAAGTATTCATATCAAAGCGCAATGTATAAGGTTTAACTTGGCTGTTGGTTAATGTGGTGCTGATGTCACTGGTCATAATCGGTGTATAGGGTAATCCGCTGCCGTAATTTCCGACAACATTAATTCCCCACTGCTGACTGTCATAGCCGGCATTCAGGTTAATTGTGTGGCGCTGGTCCCAGTTCAGAGGCACCAGAAACACTTCCGGCAAGGCTCCGCTGGTAGCGGCGTTCCTGGCGTCTTCCGGGTCCGAGGCTGTCCCGTCAGCAATCTGAAATGTATAATCAACAGTTCCGTAAATCCCGGCCCGGTTGCTGTAATTCAAGGTTAAAACAAGGCCTTTTACATAGGCAAAATCACTGTTGTCAATTTTATTGTAACTGGAAGCGCCGCCGGCCAGGTCAATCAGTGAATTGCGGGTGCCCGCCAGGTCACGAATATCCTGAAAATATGCGGTTACATCCAGCACAAATCCGGGATAAACTTCCTGTTTCAGGCCGATCTCACCTTTAACATTTTTCTTCGGTTCAAGATTAGCATTGCCGATCACACCGACATTGCCGGTGCCGCTGCCCAGATCAAATTCCGGGTTTCTGTAAAGCAATTCAAAGGAAGGTATCTGAAAAAAATGCCCGTAACTGACGTGAATGATTCCCCTGTCTGTAAAGGGAAAACTGGCGCCGAAACGCGGTGAAATCTGTATTTTTGTGTCGGCATCTTTATACCAGTATTCAAAGCGTTCTTCCAATGGTGTATTGATATTCTCTTCCTTAATGGGATTGTAAATACTGGGGTCCGAAGGATCAGTAACAACCTTTCCGTCAGGTTCGAAGTAATCAAATCTGACACCGGCATTGATGATCAGTTCCGTTAATTCAATTTTATCCTGAATATAAGCGGAATATTCCACCGGATTGTGCAGATAACTGCTATTATATATACTGGAAATATCCATGATCCGTGTAGACGACATCACCGGGTCTTCCCATAGCGGATTGACACTAGTTTTTTCGACAGGCGGACGTAATTCATAGGAGTCCATTTCCAGTTCATGCAGCCTGGCCTGACCGCCAAATTTTATTTTATGCACATCATTGATCTGACTGGTCATGTCAAACTTCAGCAAATGGGTGCTGGTACGGCGGCTGAAGCGGTTGTTATTGGTTCCGCCGGTCATAAAACTGTAGGAATCCAGACGTTCCGCGCCGACTTCCGGATAAACAGTGAGTTCATCTTCATGATAATTATGATATTTTTTCTGGGCAAAGGAATAGCCGATATTGTAAAAAGTACGCATGGACAATGAGTGGGTAAATCTGGCCATGGTGTTGATGCTCTCTTCATTATTATTGAGGATACCATCGGGTACCAGGCGATAGGCGCGGTCATAATCCTGCCAGGTATAATCCCGGTAAGAACCCTGTAAAGACAAATCCATGCGATTGGAAATTTTCCAGCCTACCATACCATGATAATACTCATTGGTATTCCATTGCATTGGAACATACTCATCATCTCCCAGGGGATTTTCATGAATATCCCGAAAATGGGTATAGAGGGAATCAAAACTCTGTCCTTCATCCATCTCATTGTAGACAATCAAACTGTCAATAAAGGGGTCTTCCCCCGGTGAATAGAGGTAAAACCCACCCTGTCCGTCAGGTACAGTACCGACAATATTCCAGGGATTGTAACGGTCACGGCCATTGAGATGTCCCTCCCATTTCACCTGCCTCGTATTAAAGCTAAAACTTAATTTATTCTTTATAATGGGTCCGTGTACGGAAAAATTTAAATTACGTGTGGCAATGGGATCAATGGTTTCCAGTCCCATAAAAACATCTGAGTTTGAAGAGACAAAATCACCGGTATATAAGGTCATCTGCCCGCCCCATTCAGGAAAATTAGCCTTGGTAGTCACATTGACAATACCTGACATCGCCTGCCCGTATTCGGCATTAAAAGCGCCGGAAACCACCTGTATTTCCTGGATCTGATCTTTTGTTACCGTCACCAACTGTCCGCCGTCATAGACATCACTGACCGACATACCGTCAATCACATACTGGACTTCGCCCGAGCGTCCGCCGCGCATGTGCCCGTCTACCATACCAGCCTGCATCTCTACAATTTCACCAAGATCAGTAACCGGCAGTGTGCTGATCTTATCGGCTCCAACTGTCGCGGTGGTAGAGGTAACATCTTTTTTCACCACGTCTCTGACCGCAATTACTGTTACTTCTTCTCCCTGCAGGGATTCTGTTCCTAACTCAAAATTAATCGTTGTGGTTCTGTCAACATTTACCGCGACCTGTTCGACGCGCTTTTTCTGGTACCCGATCATTTGGGCCACAACAGTATGTGTCCCTGGCGGCACATTTAAAATAATATAACGACCATTCTGGTCAGTCGCCGCCCCCAGATAACTGTCTTCTACCAAAATATTGCATCCAACCAGTGGTTCCCCGGTATTCTCATCAGTTACCAAACCGGTCAGTTTTCCCGTGGTACCGGCCAGCAGGAAATTTGAAAGCATGAGTATTGTTACAATAACAATTAAGCCTGTTTGCCTCATATAGCTCCTCTTAAAGATTCTATTTGTTTAAAAGTATTGATATAAAAAACCCTGTTGAGTGAAGCAAACAGGGCAATTATAAAACTTGAAATAATTTTAATAAGAATGACGGACTGAAAATTTCGGGATAAAAAACCGGGACAACGAATTATCCGGCTGATAACCATTGTCCCTGAAGTTTTTTGATTTGTGTTTTTACTCATCATATTAATAAAGCAAAGATAATGTTGATTCCCTAACCTGTAGTTCATTTTTGAGTTACTACGGCATACAATTTATTTCCTGCAGATAGAATTGTCAACATATTTTTTGAAAAAATTAACTAAAATTTTAGTTACTACTCATTTATATAAACCAAATCATTAATTAACAATAATTTGAAAAATTACAGATCAACCCGGAAAAATCACTTTTCCTAAAAAAATCTTTAAACAAAATTAATTTCTTAACATTTTGATTCCATTTAAATAAATTGCAGAGCAAAGAAAGGAGTTGTTATGAATCCCTGGGATTTAACAGTCAATTTAAAAGAGGTATTACTGGACTTCACTTTTCTGAGTCTGTTTCTGATCATCGGCACGGTCTTCCGACGCTACGGCAGAGTCTTTCAACGCTATTTAATTCCCAATAATATTATCGGTGGTGTTATCGGTCTGATCCTGGGCGCGCAACTGCTGGGAATTATCGAAATGGACGGTGAACGCCTGGGCAAATATGTCTATCATCTGCTGGCGCTGACTTTCATTGTACTGGGATTACGCCAATCCAAAACCAAATGGGGAAAAGGCCCGGTGAGCAAAAGTTTTATTGAACTGTCCTGTTATATTTCCCAGGCAGTTGTGGGCCTGCTGCTGGCGTTTCTGATCATTTACACCATTAAACCTGATCTCTTTGCCGGGATTGGTTTTATCCTTCCCCTTTCTTTTGGAATGGGTCCCGGAATCGCCTATACCATGGGCCACAGCTGGGAAAAATTCGGCTTTACCAATGGCGGAATGGTGGGCATTACCTTCTCAGTGATCGGATTTTTCACCGCCTATTTTGTGGGGGCCATTCTAATCAATCGCGGTATTAAAAAAAATGAAACCGAACTCATCGATGGCAAGGGAGCAGTAAGCCGGGATGT
The DNA here is from genome assembly GCA_964472715.1 of uncultured bacterium. Classification (GTDB taxonomy): domain Bacteria; phylum Fidelibacterota; class UBA2242; order UBA2242; family JAFGTP01; genus JAFGTP01. The sequence continues at coordinate 15,619 of CAYYMT010000048.1, forward strand.
CCGGTATGGCATCATCAAAGATAATGATCGTCCCATTGCCGGTTACCTGACTCTCTCAAATGAAGCCATTGAACCCATGGCCTTTCAACTGGCATTGATCGGCAGCGTCTATCTGATGACCTATTTATTCATCAACTCCGTAACCGGATTAATGGCAGGCGCGGGCCTGACCGATTTCGTGGATACTATCTGGTCTTTTCATTTCATAATAGCCCTGATCATTGCGGTTTTTGTACGCAAGTTGATGGACAAGACGAAAAAGAGTTACCTGATCGACAAAGGACTGATGACCCGGCTCAGCGGCACTTTTATAGATTATCTGATCGTGGCTTCCATTTGTGCTGTCAGTATCACAGTGGTCTGGGCCTATTGGCTGGAAATTCTGATCATGTCTGTCGCCTGTATTCTGATTACCTTTTTCATCATTCGCTACACTGCCAAACGGGCCTTTGACGACTATCACTTTGAACGCTTTATCGGGATATTCGGGGAAATGACCGGCACGATCAATTCCGGCCTGGTGCTGATCCGGGTAATCGATCCCAATTTCAAAACCACAGCTGCCGAAGACCTGGCCTATGGCGGCGGAATTGCCCTGTTCATGGGATTTCCCCTCTTAATACTGTTGAATTTACCCATGGTTTACTTTAATAACAGCCTGGCGGGATACTGGATTACTTTTGGATTAATCCTCGCTTATCTGTTAATTTTGTGGGTGATATGGTATTTAATAGGCTATATCAAATTTAAACCGACTAAAAAATGAGGTCCGGATTGGATATTACACTTGTAAACGGAAATGCTTCCGAAAAAAACCGTGTTTTTCAGGATTATGTCAATGGCCTCAGCGATACCCTGTTTATGGCCGGCCATTTTGTGGAACAAATCGACCTGGCGAAAAACCATATCCAACAGTGCCGGGGATGCTGGAACTGCTGGGTCAAAACCCCGGGACACTGTACATTAAAAGATGACATGGACAGTATCTATCCCAAATTCCTTCATTGTGACCTGCTGATCTTCGCATCGCCGATAAAAATGGGATTTGTCAGCGCTCTCCTGAAGCGAACCCTTGACCGCTTGATTCCTCTGGTCCTTCCCTACTTCAAAATCCTCAACCATGAATTTCATCACAGCAAGCGCTACAAAGGCTATCCCAACCTGGGATTATTACTGGAAAAAGACTATACCACTGATGCCGAAGACCTGGATATTATTCAGCAGATTTTTCAACGCACAGCTTTAAATTTTCATTCGGAACTGAAGTTTTCACACCTGATCACTGATTCCGAAAAGGAGTTGATCAATGAAATTAACAATTTATAACGGATCACCCAGAGGGCGGAAGGGCAATACGGAAATACTGATCAACTACTTCCTGCAAGGCTTTGACAGCAATGAGAATGATGTCAAAGTCAATTACCTGCGGGATACCGGGCGAATGCGCGAATATGTGGGAAAATTTCAAAATGCCGACAATATCCTGATTGCCTTTCCCCTCTATACTGATGCCATGCCCGGTCTGGTAAAGGAGTTTTTTGAAGCGCTTCAGGATATCAAGTTTTACAGCGAAAATCAGCGAATAGGATTTTTGGTGCACTGCGGATTTCCGGAAACCGCCCATGTGCGTCCGGTGCAACGATACCTGGAAAAACTGAGCAAACGCCTGGGCATTCAATATTTGGGTACCATTGCCAAAGGCGGAAGCGAAGGACTGCGCTCGACCCCGGTACGCTTCAACAAAAAACTATTTAACAATATGATCAGAATCGGGGAAAAATTCGGCGCCACACGTGAATTTGATCCGCGATTGCTGAAATCCATTGCCGGAAATGAAAAATTTCCCACCGCCATAATGCCATTATTCAAACTGCTCAATAAAACCGGGCTGTTTAATATCTACTGGAACAAGCAACTGCGCCGGAACAATGCTTTCAACCGGCGTTTCAACGCCCCTTATAAGGAGTAACTTATGAAATATATAATCCTGATCGGCGGATTATTTTTATTACTGATTAACTGTAATCAGGAAGGTGAAGAAATAATGAGCAACGAAACAACGATCAATTCACTTGTGATACTCTGGACCAGCAGTGATCCGGAAGTCTTTAATAAAGTCGTCTTGCCCTACAGCCTGAATTCTAAAAAACAAGAGTGGTGGCAGGAAGTGGAACTTTTGATCTGGGGCCCCTCAACAAAGTTGCTGGCGGAAACTAAGATATTACAGGAAAAGATAACCGCCTTGCAGGATGCCGGCATCGTGCTCACCGCCTGCCTCTGGTGTGCTGATCAATATGAGGCCACCGGAACACTGGAAAAATTAGGTATTGATGTCAAATACATGGGCCAGCCTCTGACGGAATACCTGCAGTCTGGAAAGAAGGTCATTACTTTTTGAACCAAACATAACGAACTTTATATTTTGTGAAGAGGAACCTGTGATTTTTCCGGTCTTTTAGCAGAAATAAAAATCTGAAAAAGTTATTGTAAATATAAAATAATGGCTATAAATTTAGCCCGCTTTTTAACAGTGGCGACGTACCCAAATGGCTAAGGGAGCGGTCTGCAAAATCGTTATTTATCGGTTCGATTCCGATCGTCGCCTCAAAGATATTATCACTTACTTGTGCCGGAGTGGCGGAATTGGTAGACGCAAGGGACTTAAAATCCCTCGTTCATATTTGGACGTACCAGTTCGATTCTGGTCTCCGGCACTAAAATATAGAGCCTTTCTCGACGACAAACGGAAAGGCTTTTATTATAATCTTACTGCTTGGCTTAATAAGCAAACTGCTTTACATAGTTAACAAAAGGTATGTTTAAACAACAAAAATGTCAACGTATTTGTCAACGTGGATTTTTTAGGGTTTGTCAAAATGTCAAGAGGAGAAAACTATATTCGAAATTTATAGAAATGTATTTTTTTTTATAAAAAAGTTCGAATTTTGAATTTTGGCAATGTCAACGTATTTGTCAACGTGTTTTCTCGATATAAAAACCGCCAAAAAATGGTCATTTTTTTGCAATTATCTACAAAGTAATCCAATAAAACGGTCTTTTTAAAACATTTTTTAAATAAAAATAAATATTCATAATATGGCTTTGATTAATTTTACATCAATTATTTTATGAATTCTTTTGAATTATGATCACAGCATCTTTCACTTGTAAATTAAAAATACCAGCTTCCCGAACAGTGTCTGAATAAGTTCATTATATATTTTGTTTTATAAGCATTTAGGGCAAGACCCTGGCAATCGCCAATAGGATAAATCGAATTAATGAACTTGCAGTAAAAAAACTAACAAAAAATATCAACCATCCAAAAACGACCAGGGCGGTTATTAAACCGGTATTTTTATGCACTTTTTTTTCCATAGAATCACCTCCTTTATTTATGCAAAAAAGGCAATTACCAAGGTTTACTTGCTCCGCATAACGCTGTGCCCTAAATCCTTATCAATTATCACAATTTGAAATTTATCTTTTGTTTAAAAACTTGTCCATCATTTACGAAAGCTCTTTTTATATCATTCCACATAAGCTATTCATTCCTTAATTTCAGTAACTCGTCATCCAGTCCATAACGGATCACATCAATTGTATTGCTCTGCTGTGAGATATAGTCTCCGGTCAAAACAGGTAATTGAAACGGGAAGAAAGCCGGATTGTTTTTTAACAATCCAAAAATGGCTTTACCTTCTTTATCAGCATAAAGAGCAGCCTCATATAGAAGTATTGCAAGATTCGGTTCATTAATTCTAATTAATTTACTTTGTTCATAGCAGCCCCTGGACTGAGAATCTTCTAACACTCCCCATGCAACAAAAGATCTGATTGCATACCTGGCATTTCTGGCCACCGTTTCCCTGTCACCGTATTGTTCCTTAAGTCTTGAGAAAACTTGAGCTCGTGTAATTTGATCCTGCAAATTGAAAAGTCTTCCAGTTTGTTTTGCCACATTAAACCAGAATGGATAAGATGCAGAAATCACTGCCCAGTGATATGGGAGCCAGTTCTTGATATTTTCATGTTGAACAAGTTCAAGAGCGTGATCCCTAAATCGGATTAATTCTTTAGTCGGAGCAAACCACGACGCGAGAATACTAATAGCCATACCGTAGGTTTTCTTACCACGCTCACCAGTACCACCGCTTTGCTTTTGAGTTGCTAAAAAATCATCTAATTCCGCTCTAATCTCTTTTTCAGTGAGACCTGCTAACATCATTTTGACAACATGGTCCATCCAATGCTTTTGAATGGTCTGTTTGATGCCGAGCTTATCGTGTCGTTTGCTCATTATTTTATCCTCATTTCTACTTTAATTAAAGGCACGATAACTTCTTCTATAGCAACACCTCCATGGCTGACTATAGTATCGCCTTCTTTAACAAATGCATCTTTCCCTGTAGTGACTAGCGGGAAATAATCGTCAGGAAGTCCAGATCGCTGCCACTCACGCGCAAAAGCAAACTTAGAAGAGACTTGTGAACGCAGATCGTGTGTTGGATATATACGAACTCTTTCTCCACGGCTCTCAGCTATGGCACCTTCTAAGGGACGTCCTTTACCGATTGATTCTATGTTGCCATGGTCAGATGTTATCCAAATTTCATATCCATGGTTACTCAGATAATTAAGTAGCGAAATCAGGTATTCACCACGGCACCATTGGTCTATCTGATTATGCATGCCAGCAGCTCCTAGTTGCATCCCATGCATAATTTTGTCAACTTTATTTATTACCAGTCCGACTACCTTGTTCTGCGACGGATTTATCAAACTATCCATAACAGTCTCGGCATCTCCATCGCCAAGACCGCGTTTATACGCTATATCAAGTTTGGAAACACCATGGCCTTGCCAGAACTGCTTCCACAACTTTTCTTCACTGTTTGTTGAATTTATGGTAGACGGAAAATAGATAGGAGGCTTACCTGAAAATATGGACTGACGGGACACAGATGTGAGCGTTGGTATCCATGCAAAAGTTGAAGATTCGCGCAGAACAAGATCACTATTTTGGGTTTGGATTATGTTTCGTACCGTTACCCATTGATCCAACGATAGCCCGTCAATAACCAGTAGCGCTATTCGGTTGCTTTTTTGATCTTCAATATATCGAGCCAGATATCTTGGGACATGGTGCAACATTGGTGGAGTTGAAGGTGGTAGATTTATCAGGCTGGCATAATGGGTCTCCAACCAATCGGCAAAGAGCCTATTCAGTTTTTCACCAATTTTATCGTAACGCTTATTATGTTTGACACTGTTCGCCACATGTATAAGAGCCGAAAGCTCTGCCCATTTCATGGCGAATGAAATCCAGTCAGTGTATCTTGACTTCATTGACATTTGAGTTGCATCTATAAGATCAAACAGACGAGAAATTCTGATATCTTCACTTTCCGATTTTGTCGCTGAAACACCACTTAAAATCCAAGAGTCTTTATCTATCTCAATATCTGGCAAGTCAACGGGTGTAAGTTTTCCTTCGACAAACAAGTTGTCTAAATAAACCCTTATATCCTCATGATCGAATGGTAAATTCACAGGCCCTTCGACCTTTAATCCAAAAGCAGAATCCTCTTTGACCTGATTTGATTGCTTGATATTTTTAAGAAATATCGGCCAACGTTCCTGTATGAAAGTGAAGAACTGTTCAGCGTCTAAAATAATCTTTGACAGACTCCAACCTTTGAAACTTCCGCTGTTTTTCAACACCTTAATTAATCTGCTTGTCAACATCGGCGGAATTGCTGTATTCCCATAATGCAATCGCAACAGAAAATGAAGAAGTTCCACTTCTGTAGATATGAGTTCTGCCGCTACTCCAAATACATGACGAAGGATAAAATCCTTGGTCGCATTATCTCCCAAACGGTCTGGTGAAGTTTTCTTTTGCGCATCAAACAATGAATCAAGCAGGCTGCGCTCAAGCTGTTCAACAACAGGATAACTCATATTGGGGAAAATATCTCCCAGGTTGAAAGATAGTTTTCGTCCTGCTTGCAGCAGATCATAAGGAAGTGCTTCTAACTCTGCATCCTGCAATCTCAAAATCACAACAAGGTCGGTGTGCTCCCCCCGATCCCAAATTGAACGATATTTCGCTTCATAGGCATATCTGAACTCAATGGGATCATTAAATTCAATTAGATCAAAACCACGATCTCTTAGCTCCATTGCCAATTTTTCTTCGGTCAACAGGCAATCCGGATCAGATACCAGAGTCAATTTAGCGACATTCGGTACAAACTCTTTTAAGATTATATTTCGCCAGCTACTCACAAACACCTCTATTACCAATATTAAGCATTAAAAGTGGCCGCATTTCCGGTACTATCTGTCGAGCTGATTTAAGTTCCCTCCGCCACTGTAATTCATCTTCGTTAAGACGGGCCAGGCGGAACTGTCGGACTTCAGGTAATCCCAGCCGATCAATTGCTTTACGACGCGAAGCAAAGGCAATCATGCCACGTTCTTTCTCGCGAGCCACTGCTGCGTAATGAGATTCTCGCATCGTATTAAAAATTTCCTTGCCGGCCTGTTCAGCAGCAGTCAGAAGTTTTTCTCCAGCAACTATGGATTCGTTTGAATCCTTCAGGCTCTTAATCTCAATATCATTGGTTAACAACTGATCCCAAATGTGTCTTGCAGTCGGCAGGAACAATTTGCCTTCATTGCTCCTGAAAACCGGAAGGTAGCTTCGTCTCAACAGTGGGATTCTGATTTGAGAGTTGGCCTGTTCCTGAACAGACATCCGGATTTCAAAAAGTCCCCACAGCCCGGCAACAGTTTTTGGCAGCCCACTCATTGAAACACAAGGCAGCGGCTGACCAGGGATAAACTGAGGCAGATTCATGGCCAATCCACGAATCCGTGGATTTTCAAGCGACAGAAGATTACCATCGGATAATATATCTCTGGATTGAAAAACTGCATTTTGCACTTTTTCACCATCCGGCCATGTAAAATTCCAGCCAAACAGATCCTTTTCCAATTTGCATTCTTTCGTTTGCAGATAGTTGGTCGTCATCCGCTCAATCCAATGCGGCAAAGGATGGCTGCGAAGTTTTTCAGCGGCCGGTAAATCCGGCTCTTCAGATATTCCATAAACAGCACATTGCTTTCGAACCTGCTGCATCTTTTCCTGGAGATGCTGCACCGTTTGATCGACCTCCTCATCCGGGTCGGCATCCTCCATAATGACGTGAGTCATCATTTTTTCGATCATATCTCCTGATAAGGATGTATCGAGAACGTCATTGGCTTTATCAATTCCCATTTCATCCAGAATGATGGACAACTTGGCCTGGAGAACTTCCCAAACCCGGCCCTCTACTGAATTTTTATAAACAAAATTGATTGCCCGAACTATTTTGCTTTGACCAATACGGTCGACACGACCGATCCGCTGTTCAATGCGCATTGGGTTCCATGGTAAATCGTAGTTAACCACCACATGGCAAAACTGAAGGTTAAGACCTTCACCACCAGCATCTGTTGCTATAAGGACTCGGGCATTATCACGAAACTCACGCTGAGCCATCCGTCGTTCATCCATGCTCATTGAACCGTTCAGAATGGCGCAAGGGATACCTCGTTCCTCCAGAAAGGTTCTGAGCATTGCCTGAGTTGGAACAAATTCTGTGAAAATCAGCAGTTTCAGTTGGTCGTCGTCTTCCTCCCCCTGTAACTGGAAAATAAGACCCATCAGAGCTTCGGTTTTAATGTCAGGTCCGGCCAACTCAGCAGCACGGGCAAGATCCAGCAAAGCGTTGACTTCCGCCATTTCACTGGTTCTGCCTGATTCATCAACTTCAACCAGCAAGTCCAACTGCATTTGCCCGTCAAGATCCGTGAAATCCTCCAACTCTTCATCGCTGAGGAATCTATTAGACTCCCGCAAATTTTCCAGCACTTGTAGCCTTCGTTCCAGCGTACTGCGGATTGCATGAGAACTGGATGTAACGATGCGTTGCAGTAGAACCATTAAAAAACCGATATGCGGTTTGCGGTCCTTAACCGCACGGTTATAACCTTCTTTTACATAATCAGTAATCGCTTCATATAAAGCCACCTGTGCCGGGTTTCGTTCCAAATCCACACCAATAGTCTGTGTGGTACGCGGCCGGAAGAGAGGTTTGCCATCTGCAGTCACTGCTTTGCGTTTTTCGGTCCGTATTACAAAATTAGAAACTCTGTCCCGGGTGACACTTTCCAAATCAGGAAAGGCCATCGGATCAAGTAAACTCATCAGACGTTGAAACGCATCGGATTTCCCTTGGTGAGGCGTTGCTGACAATAGGAGAAGATACGGTGCTGCCTCGGCGAGTCCTTGTCCTAGTTTATAGCGAGCCACTTGTTCGGTACTGCCTCCCATCCGGTGGGATTCATCCACAATAATTAAATCCCATTGTCCTTGAACAAGTCTCTCGTAACGATTCCGGTTATACTCCTGAATTTTTTCTTTTGACCAGCCTTTGCGGCGTGTTAGCGGCTTTACGGCATCCTGCGTCACAATAGCCTGCGAGAACCGCATCCACGGGTTATAGTCGCTTGTATTATCCGGTTTTCCGCTAATGTATTGGCCCGGACGCTCCAAGCGCTCTAAAGCATCCAGATCACCCGGGTTTACCAAAGAAAAAGATTCATTGAAATGAGTATCCATCTCAGCCACCCATTGCATGGCCAGACTCTTTGGTGTCACCACCAAGGTCCGGCGTACCAGACCACGTATTTTTAACTCGCGCATTACAAGCCCGGCTTCGATTGTCTTTCCAAGTCCGACCTCATCGGCCAACAGATAGCGCACACGGTCACCCGATATAGCCCTGGACAACGCGTGAATCTGGTGCGGGAGCGGGATTACATTGGATTCCATGGGAGCCAGCAATACATGTCCGTCGGATGCGCCTGAAGAGCCTTCCAAAACTTCAGCCACTTTGGCCGCCGCTGAGATATA
>CAYYMT010000049.1:0-4316 GCA_964472715.1 uncultured bacterium
GTAAAGATGGGATAGTATGCTGGATTAACAGTACAACTTACAGATCACACTTGTCTTCATCACTGCAATGACAGCTGCAATTATTGCAGCCCTGGTAAGGCTTTGTAAATTTGGTTTTCAATTTATTGAACAAATAAAACCCGGCAATGATAACCAGTCCTATAACAATTAATAATTCTAACATATTATACTCCTATTCCTAAAAAAGACCCTGTCTGATAGATTGCCACGGCCACAAAATAGGCGACAAACAATGTGTAAGCGGCCTGAAAAAGCGGCCATTTCCAGCTGCCGGTTTCTTTCCTCACCACCGCCAGTGTGGCAATACAGGGAATATAAATCATTATAAAAAACATCAGCGACACCGCCATCAGTCGATTATAGGCCGGGTCCCGCTTGATCTCCTGCTGAAGGCCCGATTCCGATTCCAGTTCGGCTTCATCACTGACGCCATAGAGAATACCCATGGTGCTGATAAAAACCTCTTTGGCAGCAGTAGCCGCGAAAAGGCCAACCCCGATTTTCCAGTCAAATCCCGCCGGCTCCAGAGCCGGTTCCATAAATTTCCCAACCCGGCCGCCGAAACTGTATTCCACCGCGGTTGGTACACTTTCGTTCTCCTTAATACTCTGTTCCTGAGCGGGCGCTGGTGAATTATTGACTATCTGCTCCGGCGGTTTCGGATAACTCAGAAAAAACCAGATCAGGATTGAAGCGGCTAAAATGACTGTACCGGCTTTTTTAACATAGGAACCGGATTTTTCTATCATATGCTGAAAAATACTGCGTATTGTAGGCACCCGGTAAGGCGGCAATTCCATGACAAAGGGCGTCTGTTCGCCGGCAAAGATCGTCTTTCTGAAAATAAGCGCCATAATAAAAGCGATCAACCAGCCGGACAACCAGATCAACCAGAATATCAGACCGGCCCGGTCCGGGAAAAAGACAGCTGTCAGCATGGCAATAACCGGTGTTTTCGCGCTACACATCATAATTGGTGACACGAGAATGGTAACCAGCCGGTCTTTCGGATTAGACAGCACCCGCGCGCTCATCACGCCCGGCACCGCACAACCGGTGGAAACCATAAAAGGAATAAAACTCCGGCCATGCAAGCCAAACAAATGAAAAAATTTGTCCATTACAAAAGCAGCCCGGGCCATATATCCCGTATCTTCCAGAATCGAGAGGCAAATAAACAGAAAGACCACCAGTGGCAGGAAAACCAGAACACCACCAACACCGTCGATAATACCGCCGGTGATAAAATCCCGCAGCACACCTTCCGCCATATGAGCATTCAAAAAGTTTTTCGCGCCGGTAAAAAATCCCTCGATCAAAACACCCAAAGGGTCACCCAGTGAAAAGGTGATCTGATATATTAAATACATGATTAAAAGGAAGATCGGAATACCAAAAAATTTATTTAATACAATAGAATCAATCTTTTCCGTAAGATTGCTGCCGGTAATGGTCTTGTCCTGTTTTAACGATTCTTTCAGGGCGCCGTGAATATACCCATAGCGCTGCTCACTGATAACAATCTCGCTGTCTTCGCCAAAATGCTTTTCAATGAACCGAATAATCTCCCTGGTACTTGCTAAAACCTCATTGGCATTGGCATGATTTTCCCTAATTTTTTTAATGGCATCATGATCGTTTTCCAATAACTTTATCGCCATCCAATGGGTCGGGAAGTGCTGGCAAAAGTTTTGATCGGTTTTAAGCAGATCAATGATCTTCAAATGGGCTTTTTCCACTTCATGGCCGTAATTCACATGGCGTCTTGTAGTGTCGATACGTCCGTGGGCAACTCTTACAGCGCTTCTGATCAACTCCTTTAATCCATGACCCTTGGTGCCAATGGTTTTTACCAGTGGAATCCCCAACAATTTCGACAGGGTTTTCTCATCGATCTGCAACCCTTTTTGTTCGGCCTCGTCACTCATATTCAGCGCACCGACAACCGGAATTCCCAGTTCCTGAAATTGCAATAGGAGATAGAGATTACGCTCCAGATTGGTGGAATCCATCACATCGATGATCACATCAGGTTTGTCATTCAAAACAAAATCCCGGGAAACAATTTCTTCAATGGAATAGGCAGACAGGCTATAGGTGCCGGGTAAATCAACCAATTCAACCTGATGTTTTCCATGCCATAAATGGCCGGACTTTTTTTCCACCGTGACACCGGGATAATTACCAATTTTTTGATTTTGATGGGCCAGGTAATTAAAAATAGTGGTTTTTCCGGAATTGGGATTGCCGGTGATGGCTATTTTTATCTTTTCACCAAACCGGTGTTGGTGCTTGAAACGGCCGCGATTATGATGTTGCTTTTTTCTGAATAACATTAATTAGTAACCTTTACATTAATCAATTCTGCTTCGGATCGCCGCAGGGAAACTTTTGAGTTTTTTATCTCTATTTCAATGGGATCGCGGAAAAGGGCTTCCCGCAAAACCACCCCCGGTTCCTCCTTAATAAAACCGATATCCACCAGCCGGCGGCGAATTTCCCCTTTGGCCAGTACTTTTTTTACTTTGAACGTCTCACCCGGTTTCAAATCGGCCAGAGATTTGTAATTATATTCATTATTCATTGACAATACTCACCTCCACCTGTTTCCCGAATTTTCCAGGGACTTCAATGTCCTGGTTTTGATGCCTGATGATGAAGCGGTCGGGATGATGTTCCCGCATGGCGATCTCCAGGCCGGGCAACAACCCCTTGTTCAGGAAAAAATCACGGGTTTCCGGATTGGCGCTCAGCAGCATGATCTTCGCCCGTTGCCGGGGCTGCAGATCGGTCAGCAATATGTGCTTGTGATCCTGGTATTGGTGAGGAAAAACATCAGGTATGCAAAAGTAGTCATCTTCAGTATTGTTGTCGACACACTGTTTGAAAAGATTGATCAGGTTAGTGTCCACTTTTGGGCAATGATTTAAAAACTGGTAAAGCAGCCCCAGCCGTTTCAGCGACTGGTCACTGAGATGATGCTCCAGTGAACAGGCTTCGGTTTTTGCCTGAGGCCGTGTGGTGCCCAAAACATCATGCAAAAAATTCTGCAGAAATTCCGTTCGCCGGGCAAAATACCGCGCTGCTTTTTCACCTTTGGGTGTTAGTTCGATAAACCCTCTGGATTGATAAAAAATCCAGTCCTCTTTGGCCAGTTTTTTCATCGATTCTGTAACAGAGGGCATACTCACCCCTTTTTTACCGGCGATTTCTTTCACCCGGGCCACGCGGTTTTTATTGACCAGGCCATGGATGATTTTTAAATAATCCTGTTGGGACTCTGATAAAATTGTTTCATACATAATACACTCAATCAAATTATTCCAAATTTAATTAGGTTTAGCTAATTAAGCAATAAAAATTGCCTTTTTGTTTTATTATCCTTTTCTATAACTTAAAGTATAAAAAAAGAGGAGTATTATGCCTGACAAATGGACCAGCTGGAACGAGAACATCACTCACAGTTATGAGCAAATTTTTAAACCGGAGACCGAAGAAGAAATCTCAGCAATCGTCAAAAAATGCAATAAGGTCCGCATGGTCGGTACCGGCAAGAGTTCGGCCGATATCGTTGCCGGAACCCCGAATTTGATCTCTTACGAAAATTACAATAGAATCTTATCCATCGATGAGAATAAGTTACAAGTGACCGTACAGCCGGGTATTACTCTGAAAGAAATGTTGAAAGCCCTGGAAGCCGCAGGTCTGGCTTTTCCGGCCTTACCCGACATTGATACAATCACTGTTGGTGGCGCCATTGCCACCGGCACTCACGGTACCGCCCGGGAAGCCCATACATTATCAGAATACATAGATCGCCTGAACCTGGTGACAGCAAATGGAAAAGTCGAACAGATAACCCGGCAGGACAAGCGCTTTGACGCGGTTAAAATTTCCCTGGGTGTTTTGGGCATTATTACGGAAGTAACTTTTCAATGTATTCCAAAGAAAGCAATGAATGTCATTGAGCGGCCCATGAAAGACTCCGTGTGGCTGAAAAATTACCGCAAAATGCTGAAGGAAAATGATTTTCTGCGAATTTTATTTCTTCCCCATACCAATCACGGCTATGTAATCACCGGCAATTATACAACACCGGAAAACAGAATCAAGCCCAAAAAAGGCCCGTGGTATCACAAATACAGACGCAACTTTTCAAAATTTTTCTATGGCCGGTCCATAAAAAGGCCCCGTATTACCGCCCTTGCCAACAAAATAATTTACCTGCTCTTTTTCTTTAACCGGCAGCAAAAACAGGGCTCCTTATATGACGCCACCGTTACCAAGTCAAGGGG
>CAYYMT010000049.1:4416-24378 GCA_964472715.1 uncultured bacterium
AGGGTAAATTCCTGAATGATTATCTTGAAAAACTATTTACAAAAAAGCCCTGATTCTATTAGTTCTGTTGTCAAAAAAGTGATTTGTATCATTACTTCTGTTCTGAAAATCAGTTAATTTATGTCCATGTTCGATTTTTTAATTATTTAAATTGATTTTTTACAACATAAAGTTATAGTTTAGTAATCATAATCAAAAAATCTTTGTTTGTGAGCTAAAACACTTCTGTTAAGGCATATTATAATTAGGTTTATTTCAGAACTTATGAAAGAGTGAAAAATGATGTACAGAACAAAAATATTAATTGCGACTCTATTTATTATCTCACTGGCCTGGGCTAAAAGTTATTATCCCCGCTCCAATGAAGCCGCATACCTGGAAACCACTGAACCCGGTACCGTGATGATAAGGGCAACCGGCATTGGCATCGACAAGGAACACAGAAAACCAAAAAACAGTGAACTGGACAAAAGCGCGAACCTGGATGCCAGAAGAGCCGCTGTCTGGTTTGTGCTGCTGGGTGGGTCTGATCCTTTGATCGGCAATGAAACTGAAAAAGCCCTGCTGGACCAATATCAGAAAGATTTTTTTAAAAAGAGTAATATCAAAAAATTTATCGCCTGGGAATCAGATTACTACGACAGCCGTATTCGCATGGGCGATAAACTCAAGATCACGAAGACAATCAAAGTGAACCGGAGAATTTTGAAAGAAGAACTGGTCAATCGCAACATTGTCACGGGAAAAGATGAAATCGTCCGGCAATTGGGACGGCCCAATATCATGGTTCTGCCGGAAAAGAAAATAGATATATCACAACTGGATTTACTGAAAACCGATCCGAACCTGAAAAAAGGCGCGGAAGTGATCGAATCCTATCTCAGCGCCGACGGCTACGAGGTGGTTATCCCGGAGCAGCAGGAAACCTTACAACAACTGGCCGCCGCGGAATTTGCCGTCTCAGGAATGGAAGAGGATTTCAGTTACATGATGGCCTTGTCAGTGGGCAGTGATGTTTATATCACCTATACCATCGATATTTCAGAAAAAACCATCGGTACAACCAGGGTCAAAAAAGCCTCGGTAGGCTGTCGCGCCTATGAGACCACAACCGCCCGTTTATTGGGGTCGGAAACCGGTTATTCCCCCTCCAGAAACACATCGGACGCCGTACTGATTGAAGAGGCCATGAAAGATGCCATTGATAAAGTGATATTGCGCGTCCTGGGTTATTGGGAAGAGGATATGGAAAATGGCATTCAGTACAAAATGATCGTCAAGGTCGACAGTGAATTTGATGAGTATGAAGCCGAAGATATTTTGTTTAATGTGACTGACCTGATTGACAAAATTACGACTGAAAAAAAGGAAAACATTTTCGCCGATTACACCCTTGACCTGAATATATGGTGCGATAGGGAAAAATATAGCGCCTCTTCCGGTATTTATCGTGAATTGCGCAAAAAATATACCGGCAAAGGAACACTCCGGCGCGAAGTGATCACACGCAAAATGATCTTATTAAAAATTGTAAATGAATAAAGAATGGACAATAGAATGAGACCAAAATTTACATACCGGATACTTTTAACACTGCTTTTTGCGGTTAGTTTGTTTGCAAAAATCCCCAAATGGGTCAGCGAAAACAGCCATCCGCAATATCCTTCAGAACAATTTTTTCTGGGCATCGGAATTAGCGAAGACCGCACGGAAGCCGAAGACCTGGCCCGGGCCAACCTGATCAAAGAAATCTCCGTCAAGATCAGTTCCGAACTTGAAAATGTTGACAATGAATTGATCAAAGATGGTCAGATAACATCAACATCCCGCATGACCCAAAAAATTAACAGCGCCGTTTCGGCTAATTTGGTGGGTGTGCAAATTGTCGAACTGGAAAAAGAAAAAAAGAATTATTATGCCCTGGCTGCTTTATCCAAAATGAAATATTTCACCACTTTGGAAATCAAAATGGACGAGGCCGCCCAACAGATCAAAAATCTAATGAATGACAGCGACAATCTGCAGGAAGAGGGCTTCCTGTTGACCGCCATTGACAACTATAATCAATGCCAGGCGCTGCTGTCCGATTATTCCGAAAAATCAGCCCTTTATACCGCCTTAACCGGCCGGAATTATGCCGCCCTGAAAGCGATTGACAGTTCCTCCATCGCCATGAAAATACAACGGATCGTTGATAATACTATTCTATCTGTGGTTGACGGGAAAAATCAAACCGGCATCTCGGGCACCAAATTACCGGAAACCATTGTCCTGAGAGTTCTTTACAAATCGCCTCTGCATAAGGAGGTTCCGGTGCAGAATCTGCCGGTGAAGATCGCCTATGAAAATGGCGACAAAATCGATAAAATTACGACAGGTACTGACGGAAAATTATTTATCAACATCACCGCAGTCCCCACCGATGAAACCGGTAAAGAAGGAAAAGTCATTTTTCAGGCGGTTTTTAATAATGTAAAAAGGGACACACAATTGCCATCCACAACTCTTACCTACCAGGTGGAAACCACCCGGGTGACTTTTGCCGTCGTGGTCGATAATACCGCCCTGCAAAATAAACTTGCCGGCATGATTGCCGAAAACGGGTACTCGGTTTCATCTAAAGGTGATTTTCGAATTAATGCCAACACAACGGTGGAAGATGAAAAAGTCATTGAATCACCCTTTGGCAAAATGTATATGGTGAAAGTATCCGCCAATTTTAATATGGTCGATAATAATAATCAAACTGTTGCATCGCTTCAAACCAGCGGCCGGGCAACAGAAAAATCAGCCGAATCAGCACGTCAAAGTGCCGTGAAGAATATAAAAGTAAACCGTAAAGACTTAATTGCATTCCTTGCAAAAGCAATTGATTGATAATTTTTTCGAAAGGAGAAAAAAATGAGAAAATTCTTAGTCGTATTAATGATGGTTCCCTTAGCCCTTTTCTTAATGAATTGCGGCGGCAAACCAAAGGCAAAACTGAATGATATTCCCGACTGGTATCTGAATCCGCCACAGGCAGAAGATGCTATTCTGGAAGCCGGCGACGCCGTCAAACACAGCATGGGATTGGCAAAAGAAGCTGCCGATGCCAGAGCCAGAGACGCGATCGCGCGAACAATTGAAGTGAAAGTCAACTCTATGTTCAAAAACTTCATGCAGGAAAGTGGCGTAGGCGAAGAAGCGGAAGCATTGGAATTTACATCTTCCGTCAGCAAGCAGATCACTGCCAATGTCCTGCGCGGCGTGCGCATCACAAAACGTGACATGCGGCCCGAAGGCAACATGTACCACGCTTACTCACTGGCGCAATATGACCTGAACAGCCTGGTCCAGGAATCCCTGAATGCTGCCAGAAAGCAAAAAGCGCTGTATAATGAAGCTAAGGCAAACCTGAGTTTTCAGGAACTGGAAAAAGAAATCGAAAAGCTGGAAAATCTTGAAAATTAATTTGATCCAAAAAAGTCTCACCGCATAAATGTGGCGAGACTTTTTTTCCTGTTTATGAAAAACCTATTCCTCATATTAATCCTGGCATCATCCTTATTTGCCCAAATACCCGACTGGTTTAAAAATCTTCCGGAGTCACCGTCCGGTATCTACCTGGCAACCGGAATAACCGGCAAATATTTTAACATGGAAACCGCGCGCGCCATTGCGGTTCATCGGGCTGTGAAATCCATTGCCAAACAAAAAAGTGTTGACCTGATTTTTGAATTATCAACAAAATCTGACGGCAGATTCATCATCGGCCGCCCGGACTTTGAAGAAATATATGAAGAGATTTATTACACCACTATTATGGAAGACCACAAAATCATTGATTCGGTTTTTACTCATGAAAGTTGTTTTTACCTGGTTCAATATCCGGCCGATACAAAACCGGTAAAAGTCAATCATGGTCTGGTGGCATGGGGCGCAAAACCCGGCTGGGTTCTTCAGCCGCCGGCAGCTCCGGACTTTCACTACGGAGTGGGCGCTGTAGCCCGTTACAGGCGGACAACCCGGGGATGGCAGGATGCCGATGCTCTGTCACGCTTTGATCTGGGAAAAGCCCTTTTCCTGGAAGTGGAAAATATCCGGGAAGAAATACGAACCAATAATTACACTATCACCAAAACTTTTTCGGAACAGTTTTATAATCTGACCCTGAAAAACTGTGCTGTTATCAAACGTTGGTATGATGCAGAAACCGATCAGTACTATTCCCTCTCTCATCTTCCCAAAAAATCCTTTAACATCAATCCCTCCAACTAAAAGCCGGGATCAGCGCCGTGAAAAATAATATAATTACAGAACCGGAAAAATTCCGGGTGACTACCGGACAATTCTGCATCCGTCTCAACGTTATAAAATCGAATAAAGTGCCGAAAATCAGATAATCTCAAGACGCTTCAGAATACTCACTATATTGCGCTTATTGTTATTCATGGAGGCAATGATTTTTTCCTTGAGGTCTGTGGGCGTTTCTATTTTTTCCCGTCTTGATTTTGAAATGGGGTCCATGATGGTGCCCAGATATTTTTCCTGCAAAAGGTCGTCATCGGAAACCATTATATGGTATAAATCGCGAATGTATTTCAGAAAATAATAATCCATGAATAATTGATTAAACTGTTCTTCCCTATCCTTGACCTTATTGGAAATGACCGTGAATAATTTGGTGGAAATGGGGTCCGGGATTTTGTAATAAGCTTTCAGGACAAAGAGGAAGTTTTCCAGATCGCGCAAACCACCGGGGGATTCTTTGATATCAATGGGTGGTACTTTCCGGTGATAAGAATTTCTTGAGTGCATTTCTTCCAGCAATTGTTTGATAAAAAGATCATTCTGATCAAAGATGTAGGGCTTTACAACTTTTTCATGAAAAGCCTGGGTAAAGCGGGAATTGCCGACAATCATTCTGGACCCCAACAATTGTGATTTTTCAATAAACACTTCATCGTCGGGAGTTTCAAATAACTCGATCAATTGAGAAAAGGTGGTGACATAATTTCTGAACCGGTCAGCAAACTTGTAGTGGGGCATGATGGAGCGGCGAATAATATGTTTATTCATCAGCATCACAATATCATTGGCAA
Organism: uncultured bacterium; assembly: GCA_964472715.1. Taxonomy (GTDB): domain Bacteria; phylum Fidelibacterota; class UBA2242; order UBA2242; family JAFGTP01; genus JAFGTP01. Next base: position 9,501 of record CAYYMT010000049.1, read on the forward strand.
ATTTGATCATCTCTTCATCATCTGAATTCAATAAAATAATGAGATCATAATCATCATCAAAAGCCTGGCTGCGGGCATGGCCGCCGGCGGCGTAGACAGCCAGCAGGTCTTTGGTCAAGGGCTTGTTTTTGAATTTCGTTATCACCTGCTCGCGGCAGAGTTCAAAAAGAATTTGCAGGTAATTATCAGAAAAAATTGTAAACTCACGATTGATAACGCCAAAAAAAGTCCCGTTAATGGCATTGATTCCCAGGCGCATAAATTCAAAATCATAGTAACTGTTCAGCTTTTCAATCCGTTCATCGATACTGCTGAAATTATCAATATTACCCAACAATCCTTCTGTCAATTTGCGAAACTTCATGGGATTATTAAAGTCAATCAGGTAACTGTGGTAAGTGTTGAACACACGATTGAGAAACCGTTTAAAAAAGTAACTGGAGTTATAGTGTAATTTGCAGAGGCTCAGCAATTTTTTACGGGACTTGTTTACCTCCGGGTCCATGATCGGCAGATTCAATGTGTCAATCAGGTATTTCACCAATACTTCATTGAGCAATGAAATAAAATTGTACATCTTTTTGGGATGATAATCGAGCACTTTTCCAAAGTTACCGATATCCCGCAGTCGCGACTTGATATTATGAATAAAACAGGCCAGAAAATCCTGGCAAATATCGGATTCAATAAAAAGCGGGTTTTTCGCTTTTATCGTGGTAAACAAGGAGATCAGCGTGTAAGGTGAGCGGGCGCCCCATTTGATATAGGCATTATAGACATCCTGCAACTCATCTTTGGGGATTTTTTTGAGGTCATCGATAAACCGGTCAAGGACTCTGGAATCGTTCCGGTCCATCGCCATCAAAATATCATCCCAAAACCGGGTTCCGCTAAAAAAGCCTGTGGATTTAATAAAGTCCTTGGGGAGATTTTTAGTGGACATTGATTTTTCTCGCTCACTGTTGGTCGTATTAAAATAAGAAAAGATCGTAATTTTCCCCAGGTGCTGAGTAATATGGCGGACGATCCGCTTGGCGCTGTATTGGGCCACCTTGACCTGGTCCTGATAATGGATCAGCAATTGCGTGACAGCGCTGGCATAGCTGGTATCCTCATATCCCATGTAAAAAGCCACCCGCTGAAGATTATCCAGCATTCCTTCTTCTTCCAGTGAAATCTCTTCTTCCTGCACCACATAGAGCTGGTAAAGAAAACGAAAAGTCTCAATAAATGTAAAGGAGCGGTAAAGGGAATAGAGATCGTCCTTTTGTTCGGGAATTTCATCGATCAGGGAGATCAGGGCATCCAGGCTGGTTCCCTGGGTAATGCCCTTCCAGGTGCGCAGCGCGAAGACAATGGCTTTGATCAGCCGGAGGGCATCCTTTTTGGGATTCAGCAGGTTTTCCACCGGTACCCGCATGATCAGATCATTTATTTCCCCCAGCAGCCCACGCAAATATCCTTCATGATACTTATTGTCTTCGCCTTCACGATAAAAATAGCGGTCGATCAGCTCGTGTTTGAAATCATTAAAAATCGCGAAATCCCCCAGGATCGGAACGGCATTGAGCATTTCACTGATCAGGACAAAACTGGTGATCTTATCATCCAGCAGGTCATGATATTCCTGAATGGAGGCGGAGTATCCCCGCCCGCCCACATGTTCAGACAGATGAAAATGCAGGGGACTGGCATGTTTTAGCATCTCGCGGTTTAGCTTCGCAAAGGCGGAAGTCAGAATATCACGGCCTCCTTTGCCACGGTCAATTACACCCAGGTCAATATCATCCTGGTCCACTTTCGTACCCACGCCACAGACCATAAAAGGCGGCACCTCTTTGTCTTCCATAAAGAGTTTTAACAAAACCCGCATATAGGCGCCGGACAACAGACGAAAATCATTTCCCGTCCTGGTGAGAAAGGAATGAAACACATTATATTTGCTGGTGGAGGTAATCGAAAGTTTGAGATTCAAAACGTCCACGGCCTTAAAATTCAGCATCAGGAACTGGATGGAATAATAGCACCCCAGAAGGTCAAGAACGGTTTCCTTGTCACTGATATAAGAGGCGATTTTATTCATCACCTCTTCCGGATTCGTGGAAAACCGGTGTAACCGTGTTTGATCGGCCAACTGGTTTTCTTCGATCAATGAAAAAAGCGTATCAAAATGCTTTTCTATATAAACCAGATATTTATGGTGATGATTGCCGAGATTATTGACCCGGCTTAACAGTTCAATAGAAAAGGAATTGATATGCTCTTTCATTGGAAATAATCTATACTATGCGTTTTCTTTGAGCCATTCGTCCGCCAGGTTTATCCCTTCATGAAGAGCCTTTAAATTGATATCTTCAGTTCCTTTGGGTACACGGGCTTTGATGGCATGTTGTACCGATTCCAGGGAAACGATATCGGAAATTTTTACAATAATTCCCAGGGCAATGATATTGGCCACGATAAATTTCCCAAGTCTTTCGGTAGCTGATTGAATAATTGGAATTTTAACGACTTTGTAATTGCCTTGCGGAATATCCTTGACCATTTGAGAATCCACGATCAGGGTGCCATCATCATTTAGGTCTTTGATGTACTTGTCGCAAGCTTCCTGGGTCAGGGCCAGCAGAATATTGATATTCTCCGCTTTGGGATAATCAATATCACCATCGGAAATGATTACTTCCGAACGGCTGGCGCCGCCGCGGGCTTCCGGTCCGTAGGATTGACTTTGCGTCGCGTTCAATCCTTCGTAAATGGCTGCCGCTTCTGCTAATACTTTACCTACCAGGATCAGGCCTTGTCCGCCTGAGCCACTTAATCTAATTTCATATCTGAATGACATGCAAATTACTCCAATTCTTTATTTTTTAGCGTTTTGTTTGACAATAGAATAATTTTCTGTGTAATCAGGAATATTGCGATCCACAAATACACCGGTAACCAACTTTCCTTCTAATTCTTCCGGGGAAAGATCTTTGGCCCGTTCAATGGGAACCATATTTTTTTTCTGATACAGCAGCATATCAACGCCGCGACGGCCGGTTTCTTTGTTCATTTTACCATAAGAAGTGGGACAGTTGGTATAGGCTTCTACCACAGAAAATCCTTTTTTCAGAAAACAGGATTTGATGTAGCGGTCCATTTTTGCCACATGAAAAGTAGTTGTGCGGGCGACATAAGATGCACCGGCAGCTTCCGCCAACCGGCTGATATCAAAAGCAGAATCAGGATTTCCATAGGGTGTTGTCGTTGAATTTTTACTGGTAGGCGTTGTTGGTGAACATTGTCCTCCGGTCATACCGTAGATATTGTTATTGAAAACAACCACATTGATGTCCAGATTTCGGCGGGCCGCGTGAATAAAATGATTGCCGCCGATAGCTGTTGCATCGCCATCACCGGTAACGACAATAACATGCAGTTTCGGTTTTGCCAGCTTCAGCCCGGTGGCAAAGGCGATGGCCCGGCCGTGGGTTGTGTGCAATGTGTTAAAATCAACATATCCCGGTGTTCTTCCGGAGCAGCCGATTCCCGATATTATCGCGATATTATCTTTCTCCCACCCAAGAGAATCGATGGTGCGCAAAATTGACTTCAGTATAATTCCATGGCCACATCCGTCACACCAGATATGCGGCATTTTATCTTTTCTGAGATATTGTAAATAATCCATGTTTATCCCTGCATTATTACGTTGTGAATTTCAGACGGCTTGATAGATTCACCGTTGATCAGATTAATTTTAACCACCGGCAATGAACGGTTGACAGCCCACTCAACTTCATGAGCGATCTGTCCCAGGTTCAGTTCCGGCACGATAATTCGTTTGGCATTCTTCACGGCCTCCTGAATTTCTTTTTCCGGAAAGGGCCAGATCGTTTTCAAAATCAGCAGGCCGGCTTTGTGGCCTTTTTCACGGGCTGTGTACACAGCTCTTTTGGCTGATCTGGCGGAAGAGCCGTAAGCAATGATCAGGGTTTCCATTTCATCGTCCACATGAAGTTCTTCCACCTCGATTATATCATCTTTATTTTTTTCGATTTTTTCATTCAGCCGGGCCAGCATTTCAGCGGCTTTTTCCGAATCATTGGTGGGAAATCCGGTCTCATCATGAACCAGGCCGGTGACATGATACCTGTATCCTTCGCCAAAATTTGCCATTGGCGGCACCATTGATTCCGTATGCTGATAAGGCAGATAATTTTCCGGCTTGGCGCTGGGTTTTTCCCGGTTGATAATTTCATATTCCGACGGATCGGGAATTTCAATCCGCTCAGTCAAATGGCCAACCAGTTCATCGGTCAGCAAAATAACCGGTGTCCGGTATTTTTCTGACAGATTGAAAGCGCGAATGGTCATATCATAGGTTTCCCCTACTGAAGTCGGGCTCAGAGCGATGATCGGATGGTCCCCATGGGTTCCCCATCTTGCCTGCATAACATCGCCCTGGGCGGCATGGGTCGGTAGTCCGGTACTGGGGCCGCCACGCTGAACATTGACAATTACACAGGGAATTTCGGCCATCACGGCAAATCCAAGATTTTCCTGTTTCAATGAAAATCCGGGGCCGCTGGTGGCTGTCATGGATTTCGCGCCTCCCAGGGCCGCGCCGATAGTGGCGCCCATAGAGGCGATTTCATCTTCCATCTGTATGAAGTTCCCCCCAACAGCGGGCAACTGATAGGATAAGACCTCGGCAATTTCCGTTGACGGCGTAATTGGATAACCGGCGAAAAATGTACAGCCAGCTGCAATTGCTGCTTCGGCACAGGCTCTGTTTCCCTGCATCATTTTTATGTTTTTCTTTGGTTTACTCACAAGTTCTCCGTTCTTTTTTATTCTTTTGCTTCATCTTTTAATGGAGTTACTGTAATTGCAAAGTCGGGACAGAGTTTTTCACACTGCAGACAACCGATGCAATCTTCTGCTCTTTTTGGCGTTGAATAGAAATTGTCCATTTCAAAAACATTCTTCGGGCAAATCTCTACACAAATCTCACAGCTCTTACACCAATCTTGCTTTACTTCAACTTTGAATTTCTTATTTTTCATTTAGCTCTCATTTTTATAATTAATAGCGTCAAAAAAATTCGAATATGTCAAATGTCAATATCCATGCCAAGAAAAACCTTATCGCAGGTATGTGTATTCACCTTTATCTGTATCCATTCGGAATTTACCGCCGATGGGAATGGTAAACCGCTGATCTATATGGCCATAGGCAAAATTTGCAATAATCGGAAAATCAATTTTGGGGATTGTGTCCAGCAGCAACTGCTCAAGGGTAAAATTCTTTTTGTCATTTTCTTTGAACGTGCCGGAGAACTTGCCGATGACCAGCCCGGATATTTTATCAAACACCTTGTGTAATTTCAGTGTTTGCAGCATTTTATCGACCTTGTAGCCGGGTTCGCCCACATCTTCCAGAAACAGGATATTGCCATCCAGCGGGGGCATGTACTCGGTGTTCAGCAGTGGCGTCACCAGCGAAAGGCAGCCGCCGATCAGATTGCCTTCAGCCTGGCCCGGATTAATTATTTTTATTTCATCGTTTTCAGGATTTTGGAAATTTAATTTTTCATTGCTCTTTGTGAGAACTTTCCATAGCCAATTTTCTGAAAATTGGGAAAAATTATTGCCCATTTCCGAAGCCACCATGGGGCCGGAATAGGTGACCCAGCCGCATTTCTGCAAGAGACTCATTTGCAGAGCGGTAATATCGGAATAACCTACCAGTATCTTCGGCTCCACGGCGCTGATCTTGTCATAATCCAGTTTATCAATGATCCGCAGCATACCATAGCCGCCACGCACACAGATGATCGCGTCCACTTCCGGATCCAGCAGAAAATCCTCCAAAAACTTAATGCGTACATTATCGTCCGCCGCCAGATATTTTGTTCCCTTGGTCAGATGGGTTGATGTTTTCAGGGTGTAGCCCTGTTTTTCCAGGTATTCAAGCCCCAGTTTAGTGGGTTTACGTTTGGCAGCGCTGGCCGGCGCAATGACGCCGATGGTGCTACCGGGTTCAAGCTGCTTAGGTGTTTTGTAATTCTTCATAAATACGTTACTTTTCCCTTTTTAATTAATAGATTACATCTCTATATTTTATGCATAATGAATGATAATTAAAATCCCATTCTTAAATTAATTTTTCTTTTTCGACCCTTGGAATTTCGACGAGAAAAGGATAAATTTTCAGCAAATTTTAACAGGCCCATTTTGAAAAAAATCACGGTATTAATCAGTATCACAATTTTATTGCTTTCTGTGGCATTTTCCGCGGAGCCTCTTTTTGACAGTTCCCTGAATTCCGCCATTCAGGCGATGCACAACATGGATTATGAAAAAAGTCATCAAATTCTTATCCGTATGGTAAAGAGCGATTCAAACAACGCCTATGCACCGGCAGCCCTGTTATTAAATGAGTGGTACCAAATGCTGGGTCTTTACGGTAATCAATTCAACAAAAAAATACTGTTGGAAAAATGTGACAGCATAATCAATGATTATGAAAGCAAACTGGAGAATTTTCCCAATGATTTTGACCTGAATTTCTGTATGGCCCTGGCAGTAGGATTTAAATCCCGCGTTGTCATCAGTGAAAAAAATAGTTTTTTCGTAATGTTCAATGGCGTCAAAGCCCTGAAATATCTGCGCAAATGCCATGAACTAACTCCCGGTGACCCTGACCTGGAATTTTGCAAAGGCGCTTTTGAATATTATATAGCGGAATATCCCGGCATTGTTAAGTATTTCGCCGATAAATTACTGACCAATACCGGTGACAAAATTATCGCCAAGAGGCGAATGCACCAGGCCGCCAACTCACCGGGGTTTTTGAAATACGATGCTAATTTTATGCTGGCTTTCCTCTATCTGTACATTGAAAACCAACCTCAAAAAGCATTACCTTATATAAATTTGCTGGTTGCTGAATTTCCCCGGAACCCAAATTATCACTTTCTTCTGACCTTTGCGCAGCTGCAACTGGAAGAGCCGGCCAAAGCAAAGGCCGCTTTTAGCGATTATCAGGCATCGATCAACCTGGATAATCCTTATTACGGCGAAGAGTTTCAAAACCGCAAAGATTTTTTGCTGGCATTCCTGGCGCTTAAAGAGGGTGACCATGAAAAAGCCAACCGGTTTTTCAATCAATTCACCGGTAATTATAGACTGGAACTGGAGCATTTACTGGCCATCACCTACCTGGAGCAGGGCCGGATCGCCGCCCGCAAGGGTATGAAAAAAACCGCCCGCGACTATTTTGAAAAGGTGCTGGAGATCGGCAACCAAACCTATCCCATGGCCCGGGCCCGGCAGTATTTGGAGAAATCCTTCTAAAAAATTATTTATTATTGTTCATTTTACTCTTATATTCTTATCTTAATTCTTGTTATTTATGAAAATTAGAAAAGAGGGGCCAATGAGATTTACGGGTATCATCGGAATTCTGACTATATTGCTTATTTCATTCTTGATGTCAAATAACAGACGAAAGATCAAACCACGGATCATTGTATGGGGACTGGGCTTGCAGATCCTCTTTGCAGCCATTATTCTGGGAAAGAACATCGTCTCCTTCGCAGCAATGTTTCTATTCCTGATGATGATCATAATCTATCTGTTCAAAGACATTATCAATGCCGGATTAACCCGGCAAAAACAACTATTGCGTACGGCAATGATAATTTTAGGCAGCGCCGGAATTACTTTTCTGCTTTACTTCAGCGCCGGCTCCATTGTCATCGGCTGGGTTTTTTGGATACTGGCCCTGGCCACACTGATCAAAATGCTGTTGAAGCAGCCCAAATACCAGGTTTTTCTTTCCTCCGCCCTGCTCATATCCGGCTTTGCTTTTATTATTAAAAATCAATTAACCGGCAGTGATATTTTCGCCGCCCTGAGTCTCAAAGTCGAAAAGTTTCTGCACCTCTCGATACTTGGCGCCGAATATCTCTTTGGCAATCTGGCCCTGCGGGAATATTTTTTCACCGATAATTCCACCTGGCCGGGATTCGGATTTCAGTTTGCTTTCAGTGTCCTGCCGGTGATCATCTTCTTTGCCTCCTTTATGGCGGTGCTTTATCACCTCGGTGTAATGCAGAAAGTCATTTCCGCCATGGCGCATTTCATGCAGTGGACCATGGGCACCAGCGGCGCGGAAACACTCAGTTGCTCGGCTAATATTTTTGTCGGACAAACCGAAGCGCCACTGCTGATCAAACCCTTTGTACCGGAAATGACCAAATCAGAACTCATGACCATTATGGTGGGTGGATTCGCCACCATTGCCGGTGGGGTTCTGGCCGGTTATATTGCCCTGGGAATTGATGCCGGCCATCTGATTGCCGCCTCGGTAATGTCCGCTCCCGCCGCGATTGTCGTGGCAAAAATCATCTTTCCGGAAACAGAACATTCCAAAACCGCCGGTGATGTGAAAATCCCGGAAAATATTGTCAAGACCTCCAATGTTTTGGACGCGGCCACCAGCGGTGTTACCGATGGTCTGAGACTGGCCGCCAATGTGGGCGCCATGTTGATCGCCTTTGTCTCACTGATCGGCCTGGTGGATGTCATGCTCTCTTATGCGGACCAGTTAATTGACGGAAAATTGTTCAACGGCACTTATGTCCAATACAGCGTCCTCTCCAATGTTTCACCCATCAAAGGTGAATTCGCGGGAATTTTTCCCGGCAGTTTAAAAACACTGTTCGGAACTTTGCTGCGGCCCTTAGCCTGGCTAATGGGCGTCAGCTGGCAATATGCCGGTGAAGTGGGAAACTTACTGGGCATGAAACTGACCCTGACAGAATTTGTCGCTTACGGTTCACTGGCAGAACTGATCGCCAATAATGCCCTGGATGAAAAAGCTATCCTGATCTCCACTTACGCACTCTGCGGTTTTGCTAATTTTGCTTCTATCGGTATTCAGATCGGCGGTATCAGCGCCATTGCTCCAAACCGGCGGAAAGACCTTTCCAAAGTCGCTGTCAAAGCCATGTTCGGCGGCGCTTTTGCTTCCTGGCTGACAGCCTCAATTGCAGGAATTCTACTATAAAAACAATATAAGGAGAATCAAATGAAATTAATATTATTAGGGCCTCCCGGTGTTGGTAAAGGAACCCAGGCGCAGTTTATATGCAAAGAATTTGATGCGGTGCAGATATCAACCGGCGACATGTTGCGCGCTGAGATCAAAGCGGGAACCGAATTGGGCAAAAAAGCCGAAGCCATCATTGCCAAAGGTGAACTGGTGCCCGATAATATTATTCTGGGAATGGTGGAAAACAGGCTGTTTGGCGAAAATCCTCCCAAAAATTATATTCTTGACGGATTTCCACGGACAATACCTCAGGCGGAAGGTCTGGATGACCTCTATAACCAGCATAACGAAGCCCTGGACCTGGTGCTGTTGCTGGATGCGCCGGAATCCCTGATCATCGAACGCCTGGCCGCGCGCCGGAGTTGCAAAAACTGCAACCAGGTCTATCACCTGGCAACCATGCCACCTAAAAAGGAAAATGTTTGTGACAACTGTGGCGGCCCGCTCTTTCAACGGGAAGATGACAAACCCGAGACCGTTCAGCAGCGCTTAAAAGTTTATCGAAAACAAACCCAACCATTGGCATCCTATTATAAGGATAAAGGCCTGCTCAAAACCGTTGATTCCACCGGTTCACCGTCCGAAGTACATGAAAAAATAACAGCAATCTTAAAAGGATAAATTGTGTTGACTTTGGGTGTGACAGGCGGATTGGGTTCGGGAAAATCCACGGCCTGTCATTTTTTTGAACAACTGGGAGCGGAAATTTTTGACGCTGACAAAGAGGCCAAAAAAATCCTCTTTTCCGATGATGAAGTGCGGGAAAAACTGGTATGTCAATTTGGCTCCGCCATCCTGAAAAATCAGGAAATTAATAAAACAGCGCTCAGTGAAATTGTATTTCAAAATCAGGAAAATCAGCAGTTTCTGAATAAAACCTTGCATCCCCTGGTGACGGAAAGATTTTTACACAAAAAACCCGCGGTCACCAAAGACCTCTACATCATGGACGCCGCCCTGCTTTTTGAAGCAAAATTGCAGCAGCATTTTGATAAAACCCTGTTGATCTATGCTGACCGCGATATTCGCATAAAACGCGCCCTGCAGCGGGGCAATCTCGCAAAGGAGCAGATCATCGACAGAATGAATTTGCAGATGAGCGAAGAAAATAAAAAATCACTGGCGGATATTGTTGTTACCAACAATGGCAGTATCGGGGAACTAAAAAAGAAAATTACTGTATTATATAAAAATCTTATGTAATTTTTCATGTGCTGTAAAATAATTTTATACAATACAACTATGATAAACAATCAAATCATATATTCTCATTTTAAGATAATCCTGTTAATTTTTTTCCTTGTTCTGGGTTGTTCAAATGCTGTTTTTGCGAATGAAGCCACCAGGATTGACAGTCTTGTCATCGCCGGCGCAACCAGCAATGCTCAGATTGTTGATCACGAACCGCTCTTCCGGTGGACATATACCCGAGCTGTTGATCAATACGACATTACAGTGGAATTATATCAAAGAACCGGCTCCGGAGATTCATTGATCTGGTCCCGTGATATTCCTGATTATCAAAAAACCGAATACAAATTGGTGACGCCCCGTCTTTTATCTGACGGCATATCTTATCACTTTCGAATACTGACTGAGAACCGGGATATGAAAAGTGAAGCAGGCCTGGATTTTACCATGAATTCTCCGCCCGCCAAAGCCAAGATAAAAACCCCCGGTGAAACAATCTTTAAAAATGATACTCTTCGCCTGTCCATTAAACCGGGTAAAGACCGTGAAATCACTACAGAATCCCTCACTTATGAAGTAAAAATAACCGACTTTTCCAACCGGTCCGCAACACTGGTCGATACCCTGGTTTCAGCACAGGACAGTTTGCTGATCATTGACGGTGGTGTTTTGCCGGAAAATCATAAATTCAGATTGTATCTGCGCAGCTTTGATGGTGTGGAATATTCCGGCTGGGAAGACCGGTTCGTTTTTTATATGAACCGTATGAATGAACCGCCTTTGCCTTTTGACCTGATGAACAAGGGGAAGACGGAAATATTCACCGAAAAAGCGCGGCTGAAATGGCAGGCGGCTATCGACCCGGAATATCGAATGGGTGGAAAAATTCGCAATTACAGAGTAATGATCTCTCCTTATGAAGATTTTACCTTACTTCATGAAAGTAAAACCCTGCCCGGTGACACAACCCAATATATACCTAAAAAATCGGAAAACCACCGCCGCTACTACTGGAAAGTCATCGCCATCGATTCCGATTCAATGACCACGGCCAGCGCGCAAACCGGAATTTATTATCTCAACCGCCACAACCAGCCGCCGCCACCGGCCAAAATTATCACACCCCGAAACAATACTGTCCTGAAACCCTCCGATATGCTGGTCTGGCGGCAACAGCCGGATAAAGACCGCTGGGACCAATTATCCTATCAGGTGCAATTACTAAAAAACGATGACCTGCTGGCTTCCTATACACTGGCCGGCGCAAAACTGGACAGCGCCCGCAAAGGATACTATCGCCATATCAATGTTTCCTATGACAATCGTGTTCGCCTGCAACTCTCCTCATTGACCGGCAATAAAAACTTAACAGAAGGGGAATCCTATGGCATCGCCATTACAACCCGGGACAATTGGCAGGGCAAAAATCATACAGCGCCGGAAAACGCCACCTTTATTTTTGACGATGGCCGCAATACTCCGCCCCTGGCGCCAACCGAGGGGTTCCGCCCCGATTCAATGATCATTCGAACCCCCCGGCCTCATCTTTCCTGGAATTCCGCCAAAGACCCGGACATTAATGACCGGTTAAAATATGAGGTGATGATCAGCACTGATCCGGATTTTCAATCCACCCGTCTTCAGCAGGAAGTCACCCAATACGATGACACCTTTATCAAAGTCAGCTCAAACCTGATGGAAAACAAACAATATTTCTGGAAAGTCCGTTCCCTGGACCTGGAAGAAAGCAAATCAGACTGGTCTGAAATCAATACTTTTTGGGTAAACGCCATCAATGAAGCGCCCCTGGGCCCGGTGAAATTACTCTATCCAAAAAACTATACCGAGTTCAACAGCGAGTCTGTTTTCTGGTGGCGACGGACCACTGACCCGGACCCGGGCGACCGCGTCAAATACCGCCTGGAAATAGCCACAGACAAAAATTTTAATAATAAAATCTATTCCTACCTCATTCCCGCGCTGAACCCGAAAATTAACTGGCCGCTTGAAGATGAGGAGAAACCCGAAAATGCAGTGGGTATTTTTATTAATGAGCATTCCGAGGTTTACAAACTGATCGATAATCGTATGTATTACTGGCGGGTGACGGCTGTGGACAACAATTCCCTGACCAGCATTCATCAGTTCTCGTATCCCCGTGTAGTTTTTAATGAATTCAATGACCCACCAGATATTCCCGGCGGTTTTATTCCCAGCGGCGGACGCATTGTTCGTACCAATAAACCGAAAATTCGATGGCAGCATTCCGTGGACCCGGATTTTGCGGATTTGACCTCAACGCTCTCTTACCAGGTAAACTTATCCCGGATCCCTGATTTTCCGGAAGAAGAATCTGCGATTTATCACTCCGGCGTGGGAAATAATTTTTGTAAGGTTCAGGAAGAACTGGTAGAAAACAGCAAGTATTATTTCCGGGTCAATGCTTTTGATGACCAGGGTGCAAATTCCGGCTGGTCCATGGCAGATTCCTTCTATGTGAACAATGTTTTGGAACCGCCCACAAGAGTCAGGAATATGATCCCCCGGGATTCAATTCAGCTGGAAACCGATTCGCCGGTCATCAGCTGGACACACAGCCATGACCCGGACCCGGATTTTTCAACAGCGCAACTTCACTACGTCATTAAATATGTTCCCTCCCACTGGATCGGGACCAATAAGGAAAAGAAGAACACTAAAACCCTGCGCACACAAAAAGGTGAAAATTCAATCAAACTAACCGGACTTAAAGAAAATCATCGCTATACTTATTGGATCCAGGCGGTTGACCAGCATGGCAAAAAATCCCCATGGACCTCTCCCACCAATTTTTCCATTAACATGAAAAACGAAAAACCGGGACGCTTTCACCTGATCTATCCCCATCATCACGCTGACAGTGTGCGTACTGACATGGAATTTATCTGGAAAAACAGTCACGACCCGGACCCCGGCGATGTCATTACCTATGACCTGTATTACACCAGTGACAGTAGCTTCTCAGCTGATGTTCAAAAAATCACAATCTATGCCACCAATGAGGACTCAATGGTTTACGATCCCCCGATGCCTTTGAAGCGGGCCACTAAATATTTTTGGAAAGTTTCCGCCGAAGATAAAAGCGGGGACTTAATTTGGGGCTCCAATACCGGCAGCGATCCTTTTGTATTCACCACTGTCGGCTATAAAAAAACATTTAACTCAAGGGTCGATCACTATGTGCTCCACGATAACCGGCCCAACCCCTTTTATTCCAACACCACGATTCGCTATGATGTGAAAGAATTCGGCAACGTACAAATCGCCATATATAATGTATTAGGTGAAAGGGTCAAAACCCTGGTAAACCGCAACCATGCGGCCGGCCAGTATACTTTGGAATGGAATGGCACCGATGACAGTGGCAGCCAGGTGCCCGGCGGTATGTACCTCTGTCGTATGATCGCCAAAGGATTTGTCAGCAATAAAAAAATGCTTTTATTGCGATAAAGCATTTATTATTACACATCATTTTTTATAAATTATCCGTTCTTTATAATTATTTATAACAGGAGAAAAAATGAGAATCATTATACAGAGTAATGCGGAAAAAGCCGGAGAATGGGTGGCCGGTTATGTGGTTGATAAAATCAATGCCGCCAATCCCACCAAAGAAAATCCCTTCGTACTGGGCCTTCCTACAGGCTCCACTCCAATTCCAATCTACAAAAAGATCATTGATCTTTATAATGCCGGTAAAGTGAGTTTTAAAAATGTGATCACTTTTAATATGGATGAATATGTGGGACTTCCCGAAACGCACCCGGAAAGCTACCATCACTTTATGAAAACCAATCTCTTTGACCATATTGATATTCCCGAAGAAAACATCAATATCCTGAACGGCAATGCCAAAGACCCGGAAGAGGAATGCCGGAATTATGAAGCCCGGATTGAAGCCGCCGGCGGTATTGACCTCTTTCTAGGCGGCATCGGCCCCGACGGACATATTGCTTTCAATGAGCCCGGCTCTTCTCTCAACTCCCGCACCCGCATGAAAACCCTGACCCACGACACCATCCTTGCCAACTCCCGGTTTTTTGATAATGACATCAATAAGGTCCCCAAAACCGCCCTCACCGTTGGCGTGGGAACCGTGATGGATGCCAAAGAAGTGCTGATCATTGTCACCGGCTACAACAAATCCCGCGCCCTGCAACAGGTGGTGGAAGAAGGCGTCAACCACATGTGGACGGTCTCCGCCCTGCAGATGCACCCCAAAGGCATTATTGTCTGTGATGACGACGCTACCATGGAATTGAAAGTGGGGACGGTGAAGTATTTTAAGGATATTGAGAAGGAGAGTTTTTTAGGTTAAGGTTAAGGCTGAGGTTGAGACAGCTTCGGAAGGAGGCGTTCCCAAATTCAATTTGGGAACGAGTTAAAACGAGTCAAAAAAGTTAATTTTAGAAAGCACCTTCAAAAGGTTTCATTGCTAAAAATTGCGCCAAACTTTTACCCTTCACTCCGCTCGCCTGTCCCACAAACCTTCCCGCAGCACAAACAATTAAATATTTTTCCGGCCATTATATAAAAAATCAAG
>CAYYMT010000050.1:0-16578 GCA_964472715.1 uncultured bacterium
CCAAAAACTTTTACAACATTCCCATCATACAGTTAGCAAAAGACGCGGGTAACAAGCTCTACTCCAACAGCGTGATCGTTGGAATTATAGCGCATTTGCTAAAACTGAATGAAACTGTAGTGAAAGATGTCACCCAAAAATATTTCAGCAAAAAAAGCGAGAAAATCGCAAAGAGTAATATTGTTGCCCTGGAAAAAGGACTTGAAGCTGCCGAAGACCTGAAGGTCGATTTGAATGCAGAACTGAAACCCTCTGAAGATGTAGAAAACAATCTGCTCTTAAACGGAACAGAGGCAATTGCCATGGGTGCTATCAATGGTGGTTGTAATTTTATGTCTTTCTACCCCATGTCACCGGGGACCGGGGTTGCTTCCTTTTTTGCCCAGCACGACCGGAAACTGGAGGTTGCTGTCGAACAAATGGAAGATGAAATCGCAGCTGTCAACGCAGCTATAGGTGCCTGGTACGCTGGCGCCCGTGCGATGATCACCACTTCCGGTGGTGGTTTCGCATTAATGGTGGAAGGACTTAGCCTCGCCGGTGTGATGGAAAGCCCGATGGTTTTTCATATCGGACAACGACCGGGACCGGGAACCGGTTTGCCCACCAGAACAGGGCAGGAAGATCTGCTCTTCGCTGCATTTGGCGGACATGGCGAGTTCCCCAGAATTATTCTGGCCCCCGGAAGTCTCGAAGAAGGATACCTGCTCTCAATGAAAGCCTTTGATCTGGCCGACAAATACCAGGTGCCGGTATTCATTCTCTCCGATCAGTACTTTCTGGATACCAATTACGATATCAAAGAACTGCCTTATGTGTCTAACCAGGCGGCAACCTATATAACCGAATCTAAAGAGGATTATCAGCGATATGCCTTCACAGAAGACGGTCTTTCTCCCCGGGCAATTCCGGGTAATGGCACCGGTCTGGTATGCGCGGATAGTGACGAACATGATGAGGCCGGCCATATTACCGAAGATTTTGAAATTCGTGACAAAATGGTCGATAAACGGCTGAACCGTGATAATTTAATCCTGAAAGATTATATTAAACCGGAATTATTCGGGAAAGAGGATTATGAATTATTAGTAATCGGCTGGGGATCAACCCGAAATGCCGGCGCAGAAGCTATCGAAACCCTGAATGACAGCCGGGTTGCATTTTTGCATTTAAAGCAGTTGCTACCACTACCGCTCTCACTGCTTGACTTTTTAACAAAAGCAAAAAAGACCATTACGCTGGAGAGCAATGCCACCGGTCAGCTGGCAAAACTGCTGGCGATGGAATTGGATTTTAAAGTCGATCATAACATTCCAAAATACAATGGTCTCCCCTTTTCCGTTGATGAAATGAGCGACAAAATTAATCAATCTGTAAAGGAGTTATTATGATAGATACAGCAAAATATGATATGCCTGATGTTGATATTGCATGGTGTCCGGGTTGTGGAAACTTTCACATTCTGGAAACAATCAAAAAAACCCTGGCGGAACTGGAAATAGACCCTCAGGATTCAGTCTGGATTACCGGTATCGGCCAGGCTGCGAAAATCCCTCAATATTTTAAAACCAATTATTTTAACGGATTGCACGGACGGGCGCTCCCGCCGGCGACAGCAATCAAAATCGCAAACCCCAAACTGAATGTCATTGCCGAAAGTGGTGACGGCTGTTCCTATGGCGAAGGCGGAAACCACTTCATTCACACGATTCGTCGGAATCCGGACATAACCCATATTGTCCATGACAATCGCATCTATGGATTGACGAAAGGACAAGGTTCGCCCACTTCAGCCAAGGGGATGAAAACCTCTATTCAGACCAATGGGGTTTTAATGGAACCCTTTAATCCGATTTCTGTAGCGATAAGTTTAGGGGCTTCGTTTGTTGCCCGTGCCTTTTCCGGTAATAAAGACAAAACCCGGGAAATCATCAAAGCGGCGATTGTCCACAAAGGATATGCACTTGTGGATATTCTGCATCCCTGTGTGACATTTAATAAACTGAATACTTTTAAATGGTACAAAGAGAATACTTACTACGTCGATGACGATCACGATGTTTTTGATCAGGAAGCAGCCATGAAACTCGCCAATAAAACGGACAAACTTCCCCTGGGTATTATTTTTCAGCGGGACGGTACTGATGTGATTGATAAAAATATTGCATCCAACCGCAAGGATCAGACGCCTTTTTTTAAACGGAAACAGAAACTGGATGTGCTGAGGGAATTGATCGAACAAAAAAGAGAGATATAAAAAAATCAAAACTGAGGCTGTCCTAAAAGCTACAATAATTATTAAAATTCAGGGTTGTTTTATGTTTCATCGAACAGGACAATAGGAATTGTCCTCTACATTTTTTCACAATGAAACTTTTGGGACAGCCTCAGTTTTTTAATTTCCAAAAATATCTTTAAAGAAGTCCCAAAAATCATAGGAATTATTATAATGCTTTTTATCTTTGAATTTCAGGTATTGTTCCCGTGTGATAATTCCCACCGGCCCTTCATAAATCCCGCCATAGGTCCGCCCATCGTAAACACGCACCGCGATAATATTCTTTTGCCCATAATTCAGTAAATCACGGGGAATATAATAAGCCCGTAGCGCGTTATATTCCCATCCATGCAGGGGAATCTGACCGTTTTGTTCGACCATTTCACCGGTTTTTCCTAATAACTGACCATTAAGATAAGTCTCATCCAGGTCATCAATCTTTCCTAATAATAAAATCAAATTTTCATCCTGCATTCGGTCTCTGAGGAAAAATTCCCGCCGGTACCAGGCAAATCCCAGGTAGTCTTTGTATCCTTGCATCTGCCAGATACCGGGAACAAAAATATCCTTCCAATCCTCGTCATTTAGATCAGGCGCTTTCCATTGTAAATTATCTCCGGTTTGAAATTTCCATCGCCCTGATAATTCAACAATCGGGGTTACCGGACTTTTATTTTTATAGATTCCCACATCACCATAATGGATTCCGCCCGGTCCGTGGTCATCATAGACCCTGACGGCAATAACATTAGGGCCATCAAAATTCAGATACTCCGCCGGCACGATGTATTGCCGGTGTATATTATAAGCAGTCTGATAATCCGGTGGAAAACTGCCGTTAAATCCGACCATATGACCATTGACAAAGGTAACATCCACATCATCAATAACGCCGAGTTTTAAATAGTAGGAACTTTTTTGAGGTGATTCTTTAAATTTAAATTTGACACGATACCAGGCATAGCCGTCATAACCGGGAAAGCCCTCTTCCTCCCAACTGGAAGGAACATCTATTTTTTCCCAGTTGCTGTCATCAAATTTTGGGTCGGCCCATTTTAGGTTATCACCAATCTCAAACCGCCACGGAGAAATTAGTATGTCTGCCCGTCTCAAATCAAGGGCAAATGTGAGAGCAGTTGTCATTAATAGAATTAGTATAACTTTTATTTTATTCATTTTATCACCAAAAATATTGGTTTGTTAATGATTAAATATCATTTCCATTATGTCATAGAAATTATAATTATTATTTTCTTTTCGCAATTGATATTCTTGCCTTGTCAGTATCTCTACAGGGCCATGAATAATGCCACCATCATTGTACCCATCATAAACGCATATCGCAATGGTGTTAACGCCATTCCAATTTATTTTTGATTTTGGAATATAATATTCACGTAATTTCTGCCAATCATGGTTTTGCTTCCGGGGAAACTTCTCCTGGAATTTAGGCATGGTTCCGCCAATCAAATGTCCATTGATATAAATGCGTTCAAAATCATCAATCTTACCGGCAAATAAAACCAAATGTTGTGGTCTTATCTCGTGGATACTGAATTTGTTGCGATACCAGGCAAATCCATCATAGTTTACCAGTCCATGTCCGTTCCAATTGCCAGGCACATCCATTCTTTCCCAATGGCTATCATCAATCAGGGGGTCTGCCCAAACGTCATTATTGCCGCGCCTGAATTTCCAGGTACCGCTTAAATCACAATTGAGAATGTCTACCGGCTTGCCCGATTCAAAAATACCGATATTTTTTCCATAAATAATACCACCGGGGCCACCATTATCATAGACACGCACAGCCAGTACATTTTTCTTCCGGTGAAGTATTTTTTTGGGAATATTATAAAACCGTGGTTTATCATAAGCGGTTATGTATTGAGGCGGTTCACTCCCCAGGCCGCCGATTTTTTCACCATTCAGATAGACATCATCAACATCATCAATAAAACCCAGCATCAGCAGTAAATGTTTACCAGCGTGCCGCCGGTCCAGCGAAAACTCTGTCCGGTACCAGGCGACACCATCATATCCGGGGAATCCTTCTTCTTCCCAACTATCAGGAACATGGATTTTATCCCAATGATCATCCTCGAAGAAGGGGTCTGAATACGCCGAATCATCACCGATATAAAATTTCCATGTTCCTTTCAAGTTCAGGACTTCTCTTAGTTCAGAAGCGTTGAGGAAAGAAATTAAAAGTATGAATGCAACTGTTATATTTTTTATTTTTCTCATTCTAAGCCCTAGCAATCTTAATTAATATTACAATTTTCCAGATTTCATCATGTTTATTTCATGTAATCAAATGTAAAAAAATGTCATCAAATCCTGACTTTCATAACAATTTACCGATAACTACCAGTTCTTTGGGTAACTGATAATTAATGAATGCAAAAAATTGTTCCACATCATTATTATACAATTGGTCCTTGTCAATATTTAATTCACAATCCTTTGACAATACCACATAGGTTGTGGCTGCATATTTTACCAAATCAGAATCCTTACAGTTTGCGACTATTTTCTTAAGCGGATTTAATAAACAATTAAAATCTGCTTCGGGGACCAGAATCTTCTGTTTAACAATATTCATCAATATTGCAGGATTATTGGCATTACCCATATCTGCCAGGCATAATGCGTAAATATGATTGGACTGTGTAACATCACTGACATCCGGCTTTGGCTGTCTGAAATCTGTCATATTTAAATCTCTGGCAAAACTTGTTGAAATCAGGATAAACAAAACAAAAACTATTTCTAATTTTTTCATGATATTCTCCATTAAAATTATTATTGATTATTTTTCACAAATATTTCAGTATTTCGGCTATCAGCAAATTCAAAGAAACCGGCTACATCCTGGCTATAAAGTTGATCAGCGGTCATTTTTGTATATTTTTGATCAATTAAATACTGATAAGTAATTGTTGCAAAGGCTTGCAAATTTCTGTCATCTGCGGATTGAATCAGCTTTTCAATTGGCCCAATTAAGCAAGAATAATCAGCCCTTGGAAAAAGCATTTTCTGCTTAACAATTACCATCAGAATATGCGACGTATTCGCAGCAACGCAATCGTTCAGGCATTTGGCATAGATTTCATTGGAACGATTAATATCTTCAAGGTTGGGTTTAGGTTCTTTGAAATCATCCATGGTGATACCGTCGGCAGCTAAAGTGCTGACAACAAAAATTACAACAACAAAAAGTTTTAAATATTTCATGACTTTCTCCTTTTTTCTGTTTTTCAAACTACACTGTCATTTTACAGCAAGGAGATATCACATGTGTTTTTCACAGGTAAAGAAATGTCAATAAATGTCATTGTTGAAAGGATTATGTAAAAGGTAGGTTCAAATGGAATAATTACATGAACAAGGAGTTGCAACCCCTTGTTCACCATCTTTTGGTTAAAAAATTTTTAAACTACCAACTTATACCCAATTCCGTGTACAGTCAAAATATGCTTCGGGTGGGATGGATTTTCCTCGATCTTTTGACGGAGTTTCAGAATAAAATTGTCAATCGTCCGGGTGGTGATATCCTGATCATATCCCCAAACCTTCTCCAGTAATTCATTGCGGCTGATAGTCTTATTTTTTTTGTCACAGAAGTACTTCAGGATTTCAAACTCTTTGTGTGTCAGGGCGACGGAATCATCATTTTCCCAGGCATTATAGCTTTTAAAATCCAGTTTCAATCTGCCAATCTGAACAGACTCGGGCATTTCTTTTTCAATGGATGACCTTCGTAGCATGGCTTTGATTCTGGCGAGCAATTCCCGCAAGCTAAAGGGTTTGGTAATATAATCATCAGCGCCGATTTCCAAACCGAGGACTTTGTCAATCTCTTCACCTTTGGCTGTCAGCATGATGATTGGCGTGGTTATATTTTTGCTGCGAACAGTTTTACAGACATCAAAGCCGGACATTTTCGGCAACATCACATCCAGCAGAATCAGATCATAAGTATTACCGAGGATCATCTTCAACCCCTCCTCCCCGTCTTCAGCAGTTTCCACTTCATAGCCTTCAAAATCTAGATTATCACACAATCCCGTACGCATGGAAGTTTCGTCTTCAACAATTAAAATTTTCGCCATTTTTATCCCTCATTTATTTCTTCGCTGTATTTTGGAAAGTTAAGTCGAAAAGTGCTGCCTTTTCCCGGCTTACTTTTTACAGTGATTTTTCCCTTATGGGCTTTCATAATATAATCCACCAGGGCCAGTCCCAGACCACTGCCTTTTGTATCATGAACCAGCGCAGAGGAAACCCGGTAGAATTTATCAAAAATCCGTGTCAGGTCATTACCCGGGATTCCTTCTCCTTTATCGGATATTGAAATCCAGTGGAACTGATCATCAGTACCGGTTTCAATAGTAATATCCCTGACCTTATCACTATATTTCATGGCATTATCCAGCAGATTGATGATTGCCTCAGAAATACTCTGCCGGTCGCCGCGGATGAGTAAATTTTTCCCTGACAATTTTAATTGATACATAAATTTTTTCTGTTCAAGATGAAAAGTATACATTTCCATGACTTCCCGCACGACATTATTAAGATCAAGGCTGGCAAAATTATACTTCTTTTTACCGGATTCCATTTTTGAAAAATCCAGGATTGTGTTCACAAGATGTGACAGCCGCTCCGACTCTTTTGTGATTACAGTATAGTATTCATTTCTTTTCTCATCAGTACGAACCCGTCCCAGCAGCAAAGTCTCGGCATACATGCGGATCAGCGCCAGGGGTGTTCGTAATTCATGGGAGACATTGGAAACAAAATCCGTCTTGATACGGGTCAGTTTCATTTCCATTCGAATATTGCGGAATAATATAATGATAGTTATGATCAGGAAGGAATTTAAAAAAATCGTCCAGCGTAACCGGCTGTAAAATCGTCGCCTGACCTGCTGATTCAGATCCACCCCACTCATCTTTACGGCCAGGCGGTAATTGGGAAAAAGCCAAATCTCTTTAGTCGCGGCGGCATTTTTTAGTGTAATTTCTCCTGTTCTGTCAATCACCTTACCGGTATTATCCTCAAATATTCCAATCTCAACCTCTTCCTGTGGCATTGCATCCAGTGTAATCGGCAAGGTCTCAATAAACTCTGCCGAATTAATGCACAACCCCATAATACCGGTTATTTTTCCGGGTTTATCATAGGCATAGAGAATTGCCAGCACTTTTGACCGGCCGGAATTTACAACCACTGAAACCGGTTTGTCATAGCCCACCCGCTTCCGGTAGATCATGCGGTCAATTTCCGCCCGATTATTTTTCAGCTTAATTCCAACGGATTTTTTATCAATAGTCACCCTTCCGGCTGTGTCATCAGACATATAAAAAGTTATATCACTGAAAACCGAATCGGTCAGAAATACGCATTGAATTCCCGGTTCTGAATTAATGATTCGCACGATAGAATCCTGCTGGACATTTTTTTCTGCAGTCAGGTAATCCCGAAACCGGTCAACCCATTGCGAGGTGATTTCCCATGCTGACTGGTTGATATTGAATAGTACATTATTCATTTGCTGCTCGTAAATATTCTTCATCAGCCGTTCAGTTTCCGACAGTGAAGAAAATTCATAAGCCGTATAAAATACAGCCGGCATTAAGGCAATCAGCAGTAAAATCAGACCTGTGCGTTTAAGTTTCAATGCGCTTCCTTTATTGCTTTATACCAATATCCATTTTTCCGCTATTTACTGGAAGCCTATTTTACTTTTCAGCAATAACAAAAAAATGATTTGGGAAGGAATCATTCAGATGAACCCGGCTGAAACCGGCTTCTTCCAACTGCGCCCTAACCTCATCTATCTCAAAACGAATATGAATCGGCGGCCCCTGATCCATAACTTGCTTTTTCCAGTCTACAATAAAGAGTTTTCCGGCCGGATTCAAGACCCGATATATTTCGCTAAGCAATTTTTTATGATTTTCAATCTCATGATGTAAGTTGATCATATATACCAGATCGGCGATTTCCTTTTCACAGGGCAGAATGTCATGCGCCATTTTCATGGGAATGATATTCGGATGCTCAGGAACAACATTTTTTTTCATCCAGTCCAGCATTGTATCGGAAATATCACAGGCATACATTTTCCCCTCAGGCATTTTGCGGAGAAATTCCTTGGTAAAGAATCCGGTACCGGCACCAATATCTATTGCGACTTTGGGGGCTTTCAGATTGAGTTCTTTCCAGATTAGATCCGGTGGCACTTCACGAAATCGTTCGGGGTTGTTCAACTTATGTAAATGTTTGGGATTAAACACATTATCGGACATTACTTCTCTCTTTCATTAACTTATATATCTCTTTTGATAATTGTTGATGTTTCTGATTGGCGACGTCATCTTTCAAAGGCAGAAAAACCGCCAGAATATATTTTACATTGCCGTCATCAATAATGGCAATATCATTGGTCCAGTAGGAAAACCAACCGGTTTTATGATAGAGCATAACATTTCCGGGCAGGCCTGCGGCCAGTTTACTTTTATCCAGTTGCCTTCCCAGCAGGGTCTTTAATTGCATACTGACCCACGGATTGATTAACTGATTGGTCTCTACATGATATAGAAAATCAACCACGTGCAGCGCGCAGGTTTCTGTTCCGCGGATATCCCGGTAACCCTCATCTTCATATTTACGGCTGAGAAATTTCCGTGTCACTTCACTTCCCTGCCAATTATATTGTTTTATCATTGTATTGATATTTTTGCGGCGGGCAATATCCATCAGGCAATTGGCTGCGGTATTATCGCTGCGCGTAATCATCAGGTCCAGCAAATAATTGATCGTTACAGTATCACCGGCGCGTAGCAGTGGCCGTGGGTCATTGCTGATTTCCTTTGTTTTATCCACATCATTGGGAGATTTAATAATGTAATTTTCATACAGATCTAATTTTCCGGTAGCGGCCTGATGAAGAATTTCTGCCGCTACAAAAACTTTGTACACAGAAGCCGGATATATAAAATTGCCGGCATTCACACCGGCAAATACCGGGATTTTTTGACTTAAATCCACCACTGCCAGAGAAATTTGTTCAACACCGTCGGCACCAACATCAAAGTCTTTGTCTAAATTCAGGGATTTTACCAGGTTTTGTAATTGTTGATCAAGCGCCGGGTCCTCATTAAAATATCCCGGAATTTTACGATTGTCTGCAAAACATACTGACATACTGATGAACAGGATCAAAAGCAGCCTCATAAAAAACTCCATATTTTTCGATTATCTATACCGATTCAAAAATAATATTTTTGGAATTAATTTCATAGCAGAAATATAGACATTATTAAAACTTTAGATAATATTAGGGTAAAATTGCTTTTCAATTGGTTTTGAAAAAATTAACTCCTCATAAATATTTCAAAAATGTTATAAATATTTTACTAAATACATTTTTGAATTATAATAAGTTGAACAAATCAAAATCAACCTAAACACTTTGAATCAGTTGCATTCCATTGTAAACAGAGACTATAAATCCATAATCAATTACAACATTTTTGTAATTAAAAATTTTCACATCTCATAATTGTATTTCTTTTGCAAAACATTAATACATTATAAATCATTATAAAACAACGTATTATCTCTTAAATGTCTTTTGGCACCTATCTTGACATATAAATTGGCGTAACAAAATTTTAAAACCATTGGAGGAACTATGAAACTTGTTATCGCTTATATTCAGCCGGAGAAATTACCGGAAGTCAAGCAGGCCCTGTACGCCCGTGAAATTTTTAAGATATCAGTAACCAATGCCCTGGGATGCGGCCAGCAAAAAGGCTATCATGAAACCTATAGAGGAGCGGATATTGAAGTCAATCTGCTGAAAAAAGTCAGACTGGAAATCGCTGTCAATGAAAGCTTTGTGAAAGCGACAGTGGACGGAATCATTGAAGGCGCCAAAACCGGGCAAATCGGCGACGGAAAAATATTTGTATTGCCCATTGAAGAATGTATCAGGATCAGAACCGGTGAAACCGGACATGATGCCATCGGATAAAAGGAGATTATCATGAAATCAAAAAGTTTTAAAATATTATTTACTAGTTTACTATTACTTTCAACGCTTATAGCCGGTGAATCTGAAGAGGCGCTGGCAGCATTGCAAAATAATCTGAACATTGTCTGGACAGCTATCGCCGCCTTCCTGGTTTTCTTCATGCAGGCGGGATTCGCCATGGTGGAAAGCGGCTTTACCCGCGCAAAAAACACAATTAACATCATGATGAAAAACCTGATGGACTTCTCTATTGGCACGGTTGCTTTCTGGCTGGTGGGATTCGGACTTATGTTCGGAGTATCCAACGGTTTGTTCGGCACGACCAATTTCGCGCTTTCTTTAAATGATGTAGAAGGCTCGGACTGGAACTGGACTTTCCTGCTGTTTCAGACGGTCTTCGCCGGAACTGCGGCGACCATTGTCTCCGGCGCCATGGCTGAGCGAACTAAATTTACCGGTTATCTAATTTACAGTATCTTCATTTGTGCTCTGATTTACCCTGTGTTCGGTTCCTGGGCCTGGGGCGGTCTGCTGGATGGCGGCGGCTGGCTGGAAGGCCTCGGTTTTTTGGATTTTGCCGGCTCAACAGTCGTACATAGTATTGGCGGATGGTTGGCTCTGGCCGGCGCCATTGTCCTGGGACCACGAATCGGAAAATACGGTCCCGGCGGAAAAGCCAAAGCGATTCCCGGCCACAATATTGCCCTGGGCGCATTAGGTGTCTTCATTCTCTGGTTTGGCTGGTTCGGCTTTAATCCCGGTTCTACAACTTTTGGCGATGGCAATATCGGACGAATTGCCGTCACCACGAATCTCTCAGCTGCCGGCGGCGCCATTGCAGCGATGTTCACGGCCTGGTTCACATTGGGGAAACCTGACGGGTCTATGGCGCTGAATGGCGCATTGGCGGGCCTGGTAGGGATTACTGCCGGTTGTGATGTTGTCTCACCATTGGGATCTTTGATAATCGGACTAGCTGCCGGCGCTTTGGTAGTTGGCAGCGTACTGTTTATTGATATCAAATTAAAAATTGACGATCCGGTAGGAGCTGTCTCTGTTCACGGGGTCTGCGGTGCCTGGGGAACTCTGGCAGTCGGGCTTTTTGCGGCTGACGGCGGATTATTTTATGGGGGCGGCATCAAGCTATTCTTCATCCAGCTGACCGGTGTGGCAGCGGCTTTCATTTGGTCCTTTGGATTGGGATTGATATTATTCTTTCTGGTCAAGAAAACCATCGGACTGCGCGTTAGCAGGGAAGAAGAATTACGAGGACTGGATATCGGAGAACATGGCATGGAAGCCTACGATGGATTTCAGATCTTTACAACCCAATAATTTCTCTGTGTGTGTAAAAATGGGCGGGGGCAAGTAGAGTTTTCTAAATTCTGCTTTATCCCTTCCCTAAATTGTTTGTAAACCGTTGCTTATCAAGTACCGGCAATGCAAACAAAAATGAGGCATGGCGCATAAAACGCCATGCCTCTGCTTTTATTTATCATTTTTTTTTATTGATCGCTATTCAACCCAGTTCAAAATTACTTTTCCGGAGTTTCCGGATTTCATGACTTCAAAGCCTTTGGCAAAATCAGTGTAATAGAACTTGTGGGTAATGATTTTTGAAATATCGAGGCCTGATAAAAGCATGGATTCCATCATGTACCAGGTTTCATACATTTCCCGGCCATAAATGCCCTGGATGGTCAGCATACTGAAAACCACTTTATTCCAGTCTATCTGAATATCATTGGACGGTATACCCAGCAGTGCGATTTTACCGCCGTGAAACATATTATTGATCATGTCATTGAAAGCATTGGCGCTGCCGGACATTTCCAGCCCTACATCAAATCCTTCTTTCATATCCAGTTCACGCTGAATGTCAAGCAGTGATTCTTTGGTGACATTCACGGCCCGGGTTGCCCCCATCTCTTTTGCCAGTTCCAGGCGGTAGGGATTCAAGTCGGTGACCACAATATTTCTGGCGCCGGCGTGTCTGGCAATGGCAGTGGCCATCAGGCCAATGGGCCCGGCCCCGGTTATCAACACGTCTTCTCCAAATACTTTGAATTGTAAGGCGGTATGCGTGGCATTACCAAAAGGGTCAAAAATACTGACTACATCAGTGGGAATGCTGGGGTGGGCATGCCATAGATTAGTCACCGGCAGGGCTAAATATTCGGCAAAAGCGCCGGTTCTGTTGACACCTATTCCCTGGGTGGAATTACATAAATGACGGCGCCCGGCGCGACAATTACGGCAGCGGCCGCAGACCAAATGTCCTTCACCGGAAACAATCTCACCGATTTGAACATCATGAACATTGCTGCCCATGTCCACCACTTCGCCGACAAATTCATGGCCGATAGTCATGGGTACGGGAATGGTTTTCTGCGACCATTCATCCCAATTCCAGATATGCACATCAGTGCCACAAATCGCAGTTTTGTGAATTTTGATAAGAACATCATTAATACCGATTTCAGGTACCGGTACTTCTTCGAGCCATAGTCCTTCTTTTTTATACTTTTTGACTAAGGCATTCATTGTTTTTTTCATAATTTTATCTCTCCCTGAGTTAAAAATTAACGATTAATTTTTTCTCCTTATCCCAGTAAAAAATAGAGTATTCTAAAAAGAGTAACAAGTTTTTTTTACTTCCGTTTTCCTCTATGCTCAGAAAAATAATTATTGTGGGAAAACTATTGTGTTAATCTTCCCTAAAATTTGACATTCTTGTAACCATTGCCTAAGTATATAATCGAACAGTTGTAATATAAATAAAACAAAAAGGAGCTTTATCTATGGTTAAAATAAAGACAATTACTATTGAAAAATTATTGGAGATGAAACACAACAAAGAAAACTTCAAATTGATTGAAGTCCTCGGTGAAAATGATTACAAAGAAGAACATATCGAAGGGGCTATCAATATTCCGGCACAAAAAATCGGAGAAGTAGCACCTGATAAACTGGATAAAGATGAAACAATTGTTGTTTATTGTGGAAAATATTCCTGCAATGCCAGCCCCGGCGCAGCTAAAAAACTGACCAGCATGGGCTACAAAAATGTCTATGATTTCAGTGCCGGTAAAAAAGGCTGGAAAGATGCCGGATTGCCGATGGAATAAAAGCCAAAGGCAACTAATATGAATTAATATTTTTAAGGATATTGGGTATTGGATTGCAAGGATTACTTATCATGAAAAAATTTCTGGTAGAAAATATTGACCTGGTTTTATCTATAGATGATATCAAGTATAGTTTAAACATTGACGATAAATTTTTAGATTCATTTTTTCGAGAGGATAAGAAAGTTCCGGATACCTATAGATACACATTGAAAAAAGAAAAGTATTTTTATAATATAAGTTCTCCCAATAAAAAAATTAGCAAGTACTGCAAATTTCATGATCAACATATTCATATGGAGAAAGGTGAGAAAACTTTAGTGTTTCTATTAGAATCACCTCATAATGATGAATATTTATATGAAAATAACGATTTATTTCCAATATGCCCTGCTAATGGGCTAACCGGACAAAGAATAGAAAGTGCATTTTCAAATGTATTATATAATGCAAAATATTATTCTGATCTTCCTCCTTTAGATAATACTAAAGTAATTTTATGCAATCCAATTCAATGGCAAACGTCATTGCATTTTTTTTATATTGATAGAAGTATTAGTATAAAAAGTGAATTAAGGGATCATGTTTGGAATTTACTTTGGGAGAATGATAGCATAAAAAATAATTTTATCAATAGATTAAAAAATTATAATCCAGTATTGATAATAAATGCATGCACTGGAAACAATAATAAGAAATCCTTAAAATTTAGCGTTAATAAATGTTTGAATGAAAATTTTAAGGATATTGTAAAATTTTCTACATACCATCCATCGCATTTCCTTTGGAGCATTAATCCCTACGGTATTAGTGAAATAAATATATAACGAATCTAATTTGCATCCTGACCAACTGTTTCCGGGCGTCAAAACGAAAATAGTATTCTATTGCCTGTAGTGGATATCATCTATGGAGATTACTTTATTAAATATATTTGGTTTTAACCGGCAGACATTTTTTAATATGAATTAGCGGCTCTTTTACAAGATCTAACAAATATGGCTCAATCTTCTGCCCTTTGGAATTATAAATCACCTTTACTTTCGGCCTGACCGGATTATTAGAATTAAGATCCACAACCCGGGCCACTTCATCGGACGACAATTTTACATAGGTTCCCACGGGATAGATGGAAATATAATTTATCAGCGCTTTTAAAATCGGTTTGCTGAAATAATTCCCTTTATTCCTAATTATTTGTTGAATGCCTGCCGGCGGAACCAGTTTGTCCCGGTGGCTGCGGGGATGGATCAGCGCTTCATAAACATCAATCAGGGATATGATCCTGGCGTGGGGATGGATATCATCTCCCGACAAATGATCAGGAAAACCGTTGCCGTCATTACGCTCATGATGATGCAGAGCCACCTGTGCAATATTTTCACAAAATTCACTGTTTTTTTCAATGCATTCATAACCCAGTTTGGAATGTTTTTGAAAGTAATAGATTTCCTCTCTACCCAATTCTTCCACCGACTCATTTTTGATTTTACCGGGAATTCTGGCAATTCCAATATCATGCAGGATGCCGGCTGCACAGAGTTGCAGTAATTCCTCTTCACTATATTTCAGACCAATTCCAATGGTAGTTGAAAAAATGGCAACATTGGCTGAATGGGAAACGAACAAATCCCTGGGATCATAATAATTAATGGCAAAATAATTCAGATCTTTTGAGCTTTTCATAAAGGTGACAATTTTTCGTGCCAGCGGAATAATATCAGAAATCTCAACAGTGGTATTTTTAATGACAGATTGCTGGCTTTTGGTAATATAGTTTAAAATTTCAATATAATGATGTTTTGCTTCTGAAGTGAACTTTTCCGGCATTGTCTATTCTTTCAAATTAATTTAAATGTCACTGTATATCTGAATTACTATTTTATTCTATTTAATTTATTTCATTTTATCAACAATATAAATCAAACGGGCATAGTGTAATATATCATAATCAACGGATTCATTCAAATCGGTAAATACCGGTTTCAGGAACTCCGGGCCGTGAATATCAAAAGATTTGAAAATTCTTTGTTTTACTGTATCGTTTATTTCATCGGGTATATTGACGGTATGATTCAGTTTGTGGCCATCCTGAATAAAATGAAGCAAATGCTTGATGACAGTTTTTGCCTGCACCTGGTAGTGCTGCGTGATGTCCTCGATG
Source organism: uncultured bacterium (assembly GCA_964472715.1). Taxonomy (GTDB): domain Bacteria; phylum Fidelibacterota; class UBA2242; order UBA2242; family JAFGTP01; genus JAFGTP01. Next base: position 15,618 of record CAYYMT010000050.1, read on the forward strand.
TCCGCGCCCCGGTTAAACATTTCTCCCACTTCAATATGACGTTTTTTATTCCCATTGCTGACAGGTATGGTATATTTTTTCTTTTCATCGATATCATTTTCCTGGCAATAATCAGCAATGACGCGCATGAATAGTTGACCGTATTTATTGAATTTGTAATCCCCCACTCCGTTAATTTTTTTGAAATTATCTTCAGATTGGGGATAGTACTGCGCCATTTCAACCAGCGACCGGTCAGAAAAAATTATATATGGCGGCATATTGGATGCATCGGCAATTTCTTTTCTCTTTCTTCGTAAAATATCAAAAAGTTCAGTGTCATATTCCGGTTCTTTAATGATTTTTTTATTTTCATCAAACTGCAATTTGCCGAGAAATTTTTCCTTGCCTTTTAATATTTGCCAGGATTTTTCATTCAATCGCAGACTGCCGTACATTTCATCCCGGTAGATATAGTTATCACGCATTAACTGCCGGCTCAACTGCAGCCACTGTTTTTTGGTCAGATCCTTGCCGATAGCATAAGTGCTGAGACGATCATGACCACGTTGCAATACTTTTTTGTTTTTAGATCCGCGTAAAACATCAATGATATGATTCGCGCCAAACATTTCATCCACACGCTTGATACAGGAGAGAAATTTTTGGGCCGGTACTGTTAAATCAACCAGGTCTTTGGTTTCCTGTGCGCAATTATCACATTTGCCACAATTTTTCCTGGTATATTCCTCACCAAAATATTCCAGCAGTGATTTTCGCCGGCACTCATGGGTTTCGCAAAAATCCAGTATGGCTTCCAGGTGATTGTAGGCAATTTTCTGCTGTTGTCCCTCTTTTTCACCGATGAAATATTTGATCTTGCCAACATCGCCATAGCTGAAAAATAACAGGCAGTGAGAGTCGAGCCCGTCTCTTCCCGCCCTGCCGATCTGCTGGTAATAGGTTTCTATATCCTTGGGCA
>CAYYMT010000050.1:16678-24317 GCA_964472715.1 uncultured bacterium
TCATTGGGAAATTGCTGAATGAAATTCATCATTTCCGTTACCTGGTTATCCTTTGACCGGACTTCCAGAAAAAGATTTTTACGGTCAAAACTTGATATGAATTGTTGCGGGTTCCTGAGTTTCAGATTCATGACAATATCATGTTGTACGACGGGAGTGGCAGTGGCGGTGGCGCCAATAACGACAACATCCTCAAATTCCCTTGTTAGATCAGCAATTTTTCGATACTCGGGACGAAAATCATGGCCCCATTCGGAAATACAGTGCGCTTCGTCCACAGCAAAACAATCCACCGGAATACTTTTCAACAAATTTACTGTTCGTGGCAGCAGTAATGTCTCAGGAGCTACATAAAGTAATTTGATTTTCCCTGCTTCCAGTTCAGCTATTGCCTTATTATATTCCTGGAAGGGTAGAGAACTATTTAAAAAAACAGCCTTCACACCATATTCCTGCAATTGCCCCACCTGGTCTTTCATCAGGGAGATCAACGGTGAAATAACCACGGTTAATCCATCGAAAATCAACGCCGGAATTTGATAGCAAAGGGACTTTCCACTGCCCGTGGGCATGATGATCAGGGTGTCATTTTTATTGATTATACTCTGAATAATGGCCTCCTGGTTGTCACGAAACTCCGTGAAACCAAAGACATTTCTTAATACATGTTGAGTATTCATCCTAATATCCTATGGCTAATTTTTAAAGCAGTTAATTGAAACCTAATCATATATTTTCTTTTGTACAATTTATTTTTGCAATCGTAATTGAGAGCCCTTATATTTTTTATACAGGAGAAGATCATGATGAAGAAAATATTTTTCAGTCTAATTGTCGCCGGCCTGCTGCTGGCACAAACCAGAAAACCGGAAGTTGCCGGCCAGTTTTACAGGGCTGATGCCCAAAAATTAAGGACAACAATCCAATATTATTTGGACCAGGAGACTAAACGAAGCAATAAAAAACCGGCCGGTTTGATCGCGCCTCATGCCGGTTATTATTACAGCGGACATGTGGCCGCGGCGGCTTACAAAGAAATTGAAGACCATAATTATGCCACAATAATAATTCTGTCACCTTCACACAGGAAAGCGTTTGATTATATATCTGTTTTTGACGGGGATTATTATGAAACGCCCCTGGGGAAAGTTCCGGTGGCTAAAAAACTGTCAGAACAATTAACGACCAAAGACAACAGCATTCGTCTCTCGGAAACCGGCCACATCAAGGAAGACATTTTTCAGCCTGGCGAACATGCTGTGGAAGTGCAGATTCCTTTTCTGCAAATGGTTCAAAAAGATTTCAGCATAATTCCAATCGTCATAGGAAGCCGGGATTATGAAACGGTCAAAAGGCTGGGCGAAAGACTAAGAGAATTACGTAAAACGGAGAACCTGCTCATCATCGCTTCCAGTGACCTGTCGCACTATCATAATTATGAGGATTGCAAAACCATTGACAAACGGCTGCTCCAGGCAGTCAAAAAAAACCAGCCAAAGGCTTTTTATAAGAATTTGAAAAAAAATAAATATGAAGCCTGCGGTGGCGCCGGCATCGCCGCATTAATGATCGCAATGGGAGAAAATAGTGATATTAACATTCTAAAATACGCCAATAGCGGTGACATAAAAGAGGCTGACAAAAGTCGTGTCGTCGGTTATACAGCTGTGGCATTTTATCAGGGAAAGGAAAATAAAATGAACAAAAATAATGACTTATTGAATATTGACGAACAAAAAATGATTTTAAAACTTGCGGAAGAGACGGTAAAAAGTGCGGTCATGGGCGAAAAACCGGAAGTGCCGGAAAACCTGCCTCCAATCACAAAAGAAAAACGCGGCGCTTTTGTAACGTTAAATAAAAACCATCAACTTCGGGGCTGTATCGGCTATATTGTGCCAATTAAACCACTTTATGCAACTATTCTGGAAATGGGAAAAGCGGCAGCCCTTCAGGACCCGCGATTTCAACCCGTCGAACCCGATGAACTGGATGAGATTGACGTGGAAGTTTCCGTTTTAACCGTTCCCCATGTCATTGATGACGTTAGTGAAATTGAGGTGGGAAAACATGGTATTATTATTCGTAAAGGCCATAGCCAGGGACTTTTGCTGCCACAGGTCGCCACTGAATATGGTTGGGACCGGGAAACTTTTTTGAAACACACCTGCCGGAAAGCCGGTCTTCCTACCGATGCCTGGCAGGATGATGATACGGAAATCAATATCTTTTCCGCCCAGGTATTTTCACGGAAGAGCCTGGGGATGGAGAAATAATACTCTATGCAGCATTTCACTGTAATGGTCCTAAAATTTATTCAAAATATTCCTGCCGGCAAAGTTTCAACTTACGGCCGAATCGCATTAATGGCCGGCAACCCGCAAGGCGCCCGGCAGGTATCCCGAATATTACATTCCATGAGCCGCAAGCATGATCTTCCCTGGCACCGTGTCATCAATTCAAAAGGAAAAATCAGTCTACCTTTCGGCGGTGGATATCAGGAACAAAAAGAGCTGCTGGAAAGTGAAGGCGTCAGTTTCGACGCAAAGGACAGCGTGGATTTTAAGAAATTTGGATGGCAGAATTAATAAACCTTGTAGGTCTTTGAGACCTGCAAGCTTTGTAACATATGACAATTACTATATTTTTTTTGATAGAAGAATAAAGGAAAAATAAATGAAAGTAAAAGTTGATAAAGAAAACGATGCACTCTATTTCAGAATTGATGAAAACTCAATTATCGAATCTGAAGAGGTCAGGCCTGATGTAATTTTAGATTTTGATAAAAATGGAAATGTAGTTGGTATTGAACTTTTAGGTATAAAAAAAATTATCCCAGAAGAAGAGTTATCTTCAATTCAATTTCAAAGTGCGTAAAATAATCCTTGCAGGTCTCGAAGACCTACAAGGATACATTCAGTTATTCAGAGACTTTGAAAATGAGTTTGCGATAATTGGGTTTTTCCCACACACTAATCATTTTACGAAAGTCAGGATAATTTTCTGGTGTCACCAGTGAGGTTTTAATCACCAGGGACCGCTCAATCGTCAAAGTATTATCTACTTTTTCCAGTTTCACACTCACATTACCGATGTTACATTTTTCATATTCTTTGAATTCTCCGGTGATAAATTCCACATTTTCAGGGAGTTTGATCCTGATGGTGTATTTTTCCGATTGACAATTGTGTAAATCCAATGGTGTATTTCTCGTTGGCGGCGCTGTCACAATATGATTGTTATTGTAGCCTTTTCCGAATTCCGGTAAATCCAGGTAAATATAGCCATTGTTGGTTTCCAAGCCATCGGATTTCAGATCGGCATTGATCGATGAACTTTTGGAATCCAATGTTGTAATTGTCGTATTTTCCGATTGCAGGTCACCTGTAGAACCGGAAATTATCATAGAGGCTTTATCATTATTCCGCAAAGAGTAATATTGATTATACAATCCGCTGAAATTAAAACTACCTTTACCGCATAATTTCAATTCCTCAGATAATTCCAAATCCAGCACCATTGATTGACAATTGGCTTTTTCGCTGAAATCTTTCATTGGTTGGATTTTCTTTAATTTCTTATCCAGCCGGAAGAGATATTTTCCGCTCAAACTTGCATCCAGTGTGTTATCATGGGAATGAACCGGTGAAAGAATATGGGTTTCACCATTCGTCCAGCGTGTGGTCACCACAACATCGTCAAACTGACTCAGCGACGGAACAGCATCGGAAAAAGAGGCTGATTTTGAGACAAAACTGATGTAGGAGTCAAACCCGGCAAAGGCCAGCATTGATGACAGCAGCCCTGCCTTGTCCAGTGATGTTCCGCTGTTTTCAGCATAAGTTTTAGCAACATCTTTGATTTTGTAGCCGGTGAATTCCGGTGATAACTTAGCATAGCCGGTATTGCTTACCACAAATTTTTGGATATTCTGAATTTTATCCAACGGGTTGGATATACCTTCGGTCAGTTCATTAACTTTCCGCTGCATTTCAACAGTGAATTTATCCTGCTGACTGACATTTTCAGCAAAATATTCAAAAAGATCATCCCAATCCTTAAGAGTGGAAAAAACCAGTTTCGGCTGATGGGTCTCCGGGGAAACCCGGCCGGGTTCCGTCAGAACCGGATCAATATCCGACAGCTTCCAGGTATAAATTTTATTGTCCCCTTTTTCTGATTCGTCAACAGCAATGTCGCTATTAACTAAAGCAAATTGCAGTTCCGTATCCTGGGGAACAATTACTGAAACGCTATGGGATTTTACAGGATCATTTTTGGCGAAAACCACTTCACCCATTAAACCTGGGAAATAACCTGCTTCGGTATCGATCTTATATTCAAAATCAATCACAGCCCCCCGTTCCAGACCGGTATGGGTGACCACCATTTCACGATAGGCTGTCAAAGAAGCATCGCCAACCGCTCCTCTGGGCAGCACTTCATTGTATCCGCGCGCCGGAGTGGGCACCAATTTCCCGTCCACCATGGTCGTGACGGATTTGTTGATCGTCAGATTCTGATGATCAGGATTATAAATAATAAAATCTTCACCGAACAATCGCTGAGTCGCGCGGTAAGTATGCAATTTTATTTTTTTATGGTGGGTTTCTGTAATGGATCCATCTTTGTTCAATTGATAAGTTTTGTTGATCTCCAGGTATTCGGCATCATAATCAAAGGCCGTTAAGGCAACTGTAAAAATTAATAAAACTGATAATATTTTAACCGCAGAAATCTGGCAGAGATTTTTTGTATAATTTTTCATTTTTGTTTCCTCCTATTTCTCAAGTATTAAAATTTCGTCGGAAACTTGGTTGACAGCGTTTACCGAATTTCGAAAAGACTCCCAGTCCCCGGGCTCATAGATCCGTTTTTTCTGCACAAATTTCTCAGTAAAAATCAATTTACCCCGTTTCTGTTCATATTTCGCTTCAAATTCCGCTCCGGTTCCGGTGACGGCTTCATACTCAGGCAGATCTTCAATTTTATAGCCCCATGGCAATTTGATCGTCTCGGACAGTTCCGCCAGTTTTGAACAGCCGGTGCGGAAATTCGTTTCCCGTTTTTCCGGGGAAACATTCATAAACAAGGCGCTGTTCAGATATCTGTGCCGAAAGGGAAATCCCGCCACCACCGGTTTAAAATGGATTGTCTTTTCACCCACCATCGCGTAATCGGGAATTTCATAATCAAAGGTGATTTTCATAGGTTTCGAAAGATCGTAGGGATCAGTGAATTTTAAATTTTTCACTTCGATATTGGGTGAAATTGTGGCAGCCAAATCCAGCAATGTATTTCCCCAGCCGGCTTTGTATGTGCCTTTTAGCAATCTGCGAAATCGTGCGTCGCTCTGTTTCTCGGCTTCAATTTTCAGGCTTCCTTTCAACGTACCATCTTTTGATAACTCCGATTCACCATTAACCCGGTAATAATGTTCTTCCGGCGGTGAAATCGGTGTTACCATCAAAGTCGCTCCTTCGGGAACACCAAGCAAATATCCTTGCTGCTGTTCAGCGCTGGACCACAATTCACGCACTCCCGGCACCCAGGTTGGATCCAGAAGCATATATTCGTCATTATATTTCACCACTGTCACACTATGATTGAATTGATCAGCAGGAATTCGATCAATGCGCGAGCCGGCCATGGTCATTGCCGCATAGGATTCAAATCCGGCCGCCCGCAGCATTGTCACCAGCATCCCGGCCTTGTCTTTACAGACACCGCAACGGTCAGCAAAATTCATTTCCCCGGTATGTAAGGTATATCCTTCGCCTTTACCCATAGAAAGACCGGAGTAACGAATTTCTTCCGCCACCCAGTGCGTCAAGCGCTCGATTTTTTCCATATCATTTTTTGCGCCCTTGATAATTTCTTCGGTTTTGGCTTTGATTTCATCATCGTATTTAAAACTGCCATAGTCCTCATTTACACCGTAAAACCAGATGGATTTAGCTTCCCAGTCCTCAGCTGTCGACATCAATAATTTTGTATATTCATCAGACGGCGACACCATGTGCGGTTCCCGTTTAAAAGGTGTGATGTTTTCTTTTGACCAGGTATATGTTGTCCGGTCACCGGCGAACATGACTGACGACTGCACTTCGCCATTATAGACTTCAAACTGCATTTTTTTATCAGCAGGAATGGAAGCCTGATAATACTTTGAAAGTATCGGTGTTGAGGAATAAAACGGCACAATATCGTAATAATGGCCGCGCATGGGCGGTATGTATCTTTCATCTTCATCGTCGTACAATAGCGCGTAAGTAAAGCCTTTCCTGTACATTTTTATCTCAATGGCATCGCCCGCTTCCAGGCGGCCAAAAGCGATCATGCGGTCTCTGGCGCCCCAGTAAATTGCCCGTGCCGGCGCCTGATAATCATGAATAGCGGATTTATCCAGTCTGATAACCCGTCCGTCTTTTTTATAAATATTGGCTTCTTTGATTTCCACATAAGCCGACAGTGTGTCATAATTGAAGGTCTGATAGCGCAGATCAACAGCGCCGTCATCGGTCAGGACTTTGATCAGTTGATGAATATTAACATGACTGAGCCCGCTTTCCATCATTTTGACTTTAGTGGTGTCAAAAACCACAACTTTTGAGGCGCCGTCATGGTCAGTTGAACAACCGGCATCTTTGATTTGCTGAAAAATTATATCATTGCTTTGACCAAAGATCAAAGCAACCGACACAATCATTACAAAATAAATTTTTCTTATCATTTCCCCTCCTTAAATTCATATTTTCTCTTACCACTGAACAAACGCAAACTACGAAACAAATCAAACAAATATTTTTATAAAAACCTTTCGCCAATTCCGTTTATTTCGTGGTCAAAAAACAATCTAAATTACGACCACGAAACAAACGAGATATACGAAAATCAATAGAATACTTTTTAATTTGTATTTTATCAGGTTAAAAAATATTCAGGACTTATTATTCTCTCAATTTTTACCTTTGGATAATGTCCAAAATTTATCAAAAATCCTAATTGATATTTTGCTGCTTTCAAATAATTAAATACCTGTGCTTCATGCTTTTTTATCAATTCATTCACTGCTTTTAATTCCAGGATAATTTTATCATAACATATGAAATCGGGTTTAAATTTGGAATCAAGTTTTTTCTTTTTAAAGTCAATATCTAATTCCGGTTGCGCTTTGAAAGGTATATTTCTATCGGTAAATTCTATTTCCAATGCCTCTTGATATACTGATTCCAGAAATCCACATCCTAATTCCTTATAAACCTCAAAAATCGCTCCCTGGATTTTGTAGGATTCTTCCTTAAAAATCAGATAATTCATCTTCACCCTCCTTAAATTTCCACCATCGGTATTACCTTAAAAAAATTAAATATCCTTTTTTAGTGTATTTTTTTCGTTTATTTAGTTTATTTCGTGGTCAAAAAAAAACAATACAAATTACAACCACGAAATAACCGAAATAGACGAAAATTTATTTTTTTTGAATCGCTTTAACCCCTTCATTCGTGGAAATCAAAAAAAGAGGAGCCTTGCAACTCCCCCCTTTCTATTTATAAAGCCTCGATTTCTTCCACTGTCTTCGGAATTGGTGTTCCCAGCACGCGATACCCTTTTTCAGTGACCAGCACATCATCTTCGA
>CAYYMT010000051.1:0-23865 GCA_964472715.1 uncultured bacterium
AATCCCGGTAAATCCGGTGGCAAATGGCAGAAAAACCTGCTCATTGAAGGCCAGGATATTGAATACACTTTTTTCGAAGATGTTGACGGTGACGGGGATCCGGATATTATTCCTTGTCACTGGTGGACAGACCCCATGTCAGACCTCTGCTGGTATGAAAATCAGAACGGAAAGTTTATCAAACACCTGGTCCATAAAGAGGTGGAAAGACACGGCGTTGGCCTGGGCGATATTAATGGTGACGGCCGCAAAGACATCATTACGGTAAAAGGCTGGTTTGAAGCGCCGGAAGATTATCAAACAGGTGAATGGCAATGGCACGATGAACTAAGTATTAGTTCCGATGCTGCCAGCCTGCCCATGGTGGTTTACGATGTCAATAATGATGGCCTGAACGATGTCATTTATGGCGAAGCCCATGCCTACGGTCTCTATTGGATCGAGCAAAAACCTGATGGACAGTGGGAACGCCATATCATCGATGAAAGTTGGTCACAAGTGCATCAACTGGTACTCAATGACATTGATGATGATGGCCAGATGGACCTGGTAACGGGAAAACGACTGCGTGGCCATGCCGGCGGTGATCCCGGTTCTTCCGATCCCCTGGGCGTTTATTTTTACAGGATCGATCAGGAAACCGGAACCTTTGAGAAAAACACCATTGTTTATAATGCCAAAGTCGGTATCGGTATGCAGATCAATCTAATTGATATTGACAAGGATATGGACAAGGATATGGTTGTCGGTGGAAAATCCGGGCTATACCTGCTTGAAAATAAAAGATACTAGTCTATAATAAAATGAATAGAAGTAGCCCGGCAATGGCAATTGTCGGGCTATTTATTTTTTAACAGTTGTATTTACTTAATTATAAAAAGATAAGAACTACAGGCGTGAATTTTTGAAAATCAGGTTTAGAATGACCAATCCGCATTTTGTTGTCAGAACTTGATTGGTAAAGGTTATTTCGCAGATTGGTAAATAATAATTATTCGAAAGAATTAATCATATCAACCCTGGCTTGATGGCGCCCGCTTTCATAGTTGGCTGTAAAAAAAGCATCGGTGATCATTTTCGCAAGTTCATCACCCACGACTCTTGCACCGAAGCAGATAATATTTGAATCATTATGCATCTTGCTCAGCTTCGCACTGTAGGGCTCACTGCAAACCACGGCACGGATACCCTTGTGTTTATTCGCGGCGATACTCATTCCCACACCGGTTCCACAGATCAGGACACCCTGGTCTGCTTGATTATTCTGTATCAGTTTCGCAACTTTTTGAGCGTAAATCGGATAATGGGTCCTCTCTTTGGTGGAAGGGCCGACGTCAATAACTTCATGTCCCTGGCCTTCCAAATGGTCAATAATTGTCACTTTCAAATCCAGCGCGGTATGGTCACATCCGATTGCTATTTTCATAATCCTCTCCTTGCAATGATATCGGCGCCGATAATGCCATTGACCGGGTTATCATTCACAAAATGTATGTTTAATTGGTCCACTAGCGTATCACACCGCAGTTGATTTTTGATTTTTTCAGTTAAAAGTTCTTTGGGAAAATGGGTCATATTGGTGACACCGCCACCAATAATAATGGTGGTTATATCAAAAATATTGATTTCTGTATCGATTATATTAGCAAAATTCTGAATAAAACTTTGGAGTTGCGGCGCATTCAAATGGATTTTAAAAATATCAACAAAGTTTGTAGAACGGAAATGATTTTCATGAATATCCACAAGCGCTTTCCCGGAAACAATGGTCTCACTACAGCCTTTATTACCGCAGCCGCATATTTTTTCATTATTGATAATGGGAATATGACCCAGCTCGCCGGCATAACCATGATCTCCCCGCATCACCTGCCCGTTCAATCGAATGGCATTGCCAAGACCGGTGCCCAGGTAAAAGGCCAGAATATTCGGCGTATCATGCAGGCCCAATTCCTGAATATGACATTCAAGCAGGAGATTGACATCTTTATCAATAATCACTTTTTTATTGGTTCTTCTATTCAATTGATGGGCAAAGTCCCTGATTTCCAGTTTTTTTAAATTGGGTAAATTGATTATTTCATTGTTATTTACCACACCCGGAATACCAATACAGATTACATTGATCATGTTGTTGTATTTTTTGACCAAAGCATCAATATAATCGATAAAATTTTCAATTTCCCCGGTAGGCGTTTTTTCGATACAGCGGGTTTCATTCTCACCAATTAGTCCGTACCGCGTGTGGGTCCCCCCGATGTCAATTCCTAAAGTATAAGTCATAGGCTGTAAATATAGTTTTTTATTTTTTGGTAAGAGGCATCCAGATTTTTCTCTTTGAACAACGTCGATCCCAGTACAAAAAGGTCTGTTCCGTTTTTACAATATTTTTCAAAGGTCTGAAAATTATTGGAGCCATCCACCTCGATCAGGTAATCGAGATTATTTTCTTGTCTGTAAATATCAGCCTCTTTGATTTTTTCAATGACCTCTTCGATCACGCTTTGTCCGGCAAATCCCGGTTCCACTGTCATAATGGTAATTTTGCTGACGTGCTTTTTGTAATAGCGAATACTTTCAAAGGAATCACTGGGACTGAGTACAATGCCCAACTTAAGGTCATTGGCTTCTATGGTATTGATAATTTTAAAAATTGAGCGTTCCACGGTTTTGGGATGAACGCTGATATAGTCGACACCGATTTCCAGCAGCAGATCAAGATATTGCAGGGGATCGGATACCATTAAATGCACATCAATGGGCTTCTTTGTTGTTTGTCTCAGTTGTTTGATAAAATCAAACCCCAGGGCAATATTTGGAACAAAGTGTCCGTCCATAATATCGATATGATAAAAATCCGTGTGCTTGTTGATGGTTTCCATTTGTGATTGCAGATGGAAAAAGTCGGCACACATCATTGAGGTTGTAAATAGTCTTTTGTTTCGCATAGCATCATTTTTGATTTAAAGATTTGTACTCATATTTAATTGACATAACAAATATAAAAATTTGCGCAAACGTTTGCAAATACTTTTATGTACTGGTCTGTAAATTTTTACTAACATTTATCTTCCATTTTTGTTATCTTCCTTATATCGTGTTTTGTGAAATAAATGTCCAATGTTTTACTATATCCATATAATAGATGGAACGCGGACTTCCAGTCCGTAATATGATGTATATGATATTGTTTGCGGACTGGAAGTCCGCGTTCCTGCATTTTATTAGTCTTTGGCCCTTTGTTTTGCAAATTGCTATAAATGTTCGTGAGGGATAATAAAGTTTTATATTAAACCACAATTTGGGATTATGTTATGAAAAAATTTTTGCTATTCAATCTGCTTTTTTTACTTACTATTCAAAACTGTAATCACCCTTCTAAAAAGAATTCTCCCATTCAGGGCTGGAACATTCTCACTAATAACGACAGCATTGCCGTAGAAGTCATTGAAAAGGCTGCTGATCAGGAGGTGAATCATCTGCAACTTTCCCATCACATTGTCATGGACCTGCGGGATGTTAAGGAACCAGCCGTAGCGCAAAAGGTCAATCGGTTGACAAAGCTAGCCCATGAAAAAGGAATTGAGGAAGTGACCATCTGGGACCATTCACTCTATGAACTGGATTACTATCCCGATGAATTCAAAACCGGTCCGCAGGGAACCATTAACCTGGACAATCCAAAGTTCTGGCAATGGATCAAAAGAGATGTTCGCAATACCCTGGACCTGGTGCCGGAAATCGACGGCATTATTCTGACTTTTATCGAAACCGGGGCTCATGTGGAAGACCAGTATTCTGAAATATTGAAAACTGAAGAGGAGAAACTGGCAGCCATGGTGGACACGCTGGCATCGGTGATCATTGATGAACGGGATTTAAGTCTCTACATCCGGACTTTTATTTACACGCAGGCAGAGCTTAATTCACTGCTGAAAGCGGTCAACATGGTACAAAATCCAAAAGTAAAAGTCATGACCAAAGAGACACCTCATGATTTTTTTCTCACCCATCCGGTATCAAAATTTGTCAGGGATATCAAATCACCAACATTGATTGAATTTGACGCCGCCCATGAGTATAATGGACAGAATATAATCGCCTCCATTTTTCCGGAAATTCATCTCAAGCGGTGGCAATATTATCAGACTCTGCCCAATGTCATCGGTTATGTCGCCCGGACTGACCGGTTCCACAACACAACAATTATCAATTCTCCTGCGGAGATCAATCTCTTTGCTTTGCATAAAGCGGTCACTGACGGGCCGGATATGGATATCGAAGCAATTTATGATGAATTCATTTCCCAAAATTATGGCAAAAAAGCTGTGCCCTATTTAAAACCGGCCTTCAAACTGTCACCGAAAATTATTCTTTCTTCACTCTACACCCTGGGACTGCCGCTGAACTCCCATTCGCGCCTGGATATTGAAAATGACAGTGGCTACCAGCGCCATGTTTCCGGTAAATGGCTGGAGGATATGAATATTCATCTCCATCGCGGAATTGACACTACCCTGCATTACTGGAAGGATATTGTCAACCATTTAGCGCCGGTATGGTACAAAAATTCCCAAAGCAATCAACTGGCGGCGGAAAGCCGATGGGTCTTAGAAAGCGGCTGGCTGGAACCTATCGAAAAAATGAATGAAGGCTATCTGCATTTGATTATTCGGGAAAAGAAATTCAGCGTACAATCTGCGGAAAAAGCATTCCGTCTGGTGCAGCAGGCAGAGGACGTTGCGGCCAATAAACAATTATACGCCACTACTCTACAAATATACGAGCGTACTTACATAACCGCACAATTGTATGAGGCAGTGGCCAATGCTTATTTCAGTTACCGGGTCATGGCGCGGGGACCGGAATACCGGACTCAATTTATAGAACAGACTTTTCATGAAAACCGGGAGAAATTACCAAAAATTATTGACCGGATATTGAATTATCCGCATTCCGTTCCCGTTGGCCAATATGATTGGCGGGAAGATGCTTATCGCGCCATTCGCTACTATTTGGAACTCAAAGAACTTAAAGAAAATAATATCTACAGCTATACACCTGAGACTTTTAAGCGATTTTCCTACAGTGGTATTTCGGACACGCAGAAAAGAGAGTTATTCATGGAATATAAAAATACTATGGATGGACTACAGGAGCGCGGACTTCCAGTCCGCAATTATAGTGGTTTTCAAAAATAATGTTCGAAAATCATAATTAAAAACATTGGATTATTTTGTAGACCAATTTTATTAATTGTTTAGAAATTTTGCCTGAGGGAAAATTTATAAACTTCGAAGGTAATCAAATTTTCCGTTCGGATAAATTTGATAAACAAGCAAGATGCTTGTCCTACAAATTCGCATTGGACAATTGATTTGCAAAAGGCTATAAATAACCGAAGTCAACAAATGAAGAATAGAAAAGAAAGCAATATTATGAAAAAACTGTTATTCCTAATACTCATTATGATGACATCACTCCTGATGGCAGAGGAAACCCCGCGCGTTTTCATCTTCACCGACATCAATATTGACCAGGGTGATCCCGATGACCGGCAATCGCTGGTGCATTTGCTTTGGTATACTGACGAATTAACCATCGAAGGCATTGTCCCGGACCGTTGGAGTGCGCAGGGATACGAAGCCTGCCAACTGGCGCTGGAAGCTTATGCCAAAGATTATGAGACCTTTGATCTGGCAGAAAAATCCTATCCTGCTCCCGACACTCTGAAAGAAAAAATCGCCACCGATCTTGACGAATCTATGGATAAGTTCAAAAGGGCCGTGTCACAGTCCGATGACCCGCTCTATGTCCTGATATGGGGCAATATGCTAAACTTTGGCAAAGCGCTAAGACAAAATCCGGAATATACTGCCCATCTTCGCGTCATCACCATCGGCACCCATTTAATGATGGAAGCCCATCGCCAATACTTGCCGGAAGATTGGGAAAAAGCCGAAGAGCCCTGCGAACAATATAATTGGAATGGTTTCGGTCGTAATGATATTTTTAATGATCCCCGCTTTACTGATATGTGGTGGCTGGAAATCAATTGGACCTATGAGGGGATGTTTTCCGGAAAAGAACCCAAAGAAATGTTTGTAAAACTTTCAAAATATGGCGCTTTGGGGAACCACATCAAAGAAGTGGTAAAAAATCAGGAATGGGCAAAATACTTTCGAGTGGGTGATACACCGTCCGTACTCTATGTCATTGATCCGGGGCATGATTTGGATGACTCTACTGAACCCAGCTGGGCCGGCACTTTCAAAAAGCCCTTTCCCCAAAAGCGTCCGGATTACTATACAGATGATAATGGCCTGGTAGAATGGGACTATGAAAACCCCTGCAATACCTGGGACAATCACATCGAAATGAATGCTTATGCCAAAAGCACTCTGGAGGAACAGCGTCCGGAAATGTATCGTGATCTATTAAAAAAACTGAATAAAGTTTACAATAGTAAAAAATAAAGCCCTCTCTCTTCGATTTCATCAAAGAGAGAGAGGACTTATAGATTTATAATCAAAGCTAATCAGCGATCAGCTCCGATTTTTTCAATCTCTTTTTCAATATCATCCAGAAGATCTTTGAACTTATCCTTTATTTGCGACCATTCCTTTGTAGATTCGTCCTTTAAACCTTCAATTTCCTTTTCCAGTTTATTGGCTTTATACTGTAATGCATCCAGGCTTTCTTCGAGATCTTTATCCTCTTTAGAGTTGGCCAGTTTTCCTTTCATGGTCTCAATTTTATCATCGATATTATCCAGAATGTCGATCATAGCAGATTTTGCGCTTCCCTTCATCCCTTCACGCTCTTTTTCAAAGATTTCGCTAATGGTTTCACCAACATCCTGAAGTTCCGCTTTTAGTTCAGCTATTTGCTCCTGTCGTCGTTCCTCTTTTTTTTCGGCCTCTTTTTTCTGGTTACAGGTACTTAGAAATATTAACAAAATACTTAATAATACAATTTGTGATACTTTGATCATCTTCATCATTTCCTCCTTAATAAATAATTAATTATAAGTAATCATGAATATTCATAATCATAATAACAAATATTTCTAGATTTATCAAATATTGTGGAAATTCAACTATGAGGAATTTATTTCCAAATTTGGTTATTATTTGAAATAAAAAGGTTCGATTATCTTATAACAAGTTGTTCCAGGATGATATGGATAGTTTTTTTTATTATATTTTTTTTAATAAAATCTTAACTTAGTACCAATAAATTACAGAAATACAAATTTTTAACCAATTGGCTTGAGGAGCAATCATGCGTTTAAAACCATCTAATCTGCTTTATGATGTCGAGGAAAAACCGCCGTTTCATATAAGTGTTGTGCTGGGCATTCAGCACATCTCGGTATTTTTTGTGGGACTGATTTTTCCGGTGGCGATTATCCAACTGCTCGGTGATTCCATTGATGCGGTAACCGCGCGGAGTTATGTCAGCCTGACCATGATCAGCGGCGCCATCATCACTGTTTTACAAGCCATGAAAAAAACACCGGTTGGTTCCGGCTACCTGATCCCTTCAGTAGCTGGCCCCTCCTATTTGTCCGCCAGTATGATTGCAGCTTCGGTTGGCGGCCTGCCATTGATCATGGGAATGACAGCTTTTGTGGGAGTTATTGAGATGCTGTTTTCCAGGATCATGCACAAAATCCGGTTTCTATTTCCACCGGAAGTTACCGGTGTAATCGTGATGATGGTGGGCATTGTGGTGGTTCCCCTGACAATGAAAAGTTTTTACGGGCTGGAGCCCGGAGGAACAACCATTAATACCCACTCTGTCATTGTCGGCCTGATAACCCTGGGAACCATGATCATTTTAAATTTATATGGCAGTAAGCAACTTAAATTATACACTGTGCTGATCGGAATGACAGTGGGTTATATTCTTTCCTGTTTTTTTGATTTATATGAAACAGGGGCAATTGAAAAATTTCAAAACACCCCGGTTTTTGCTTTTCCGCGAATTACCGGATGGCGTCTGGCCTTTGACCTGAAACTGATGATTCCCTTTACAGTGGCTGCGATATGCTCAACTTTTAAGACCATCGGCGACATTACAACCACCCAGAAAGCCAATGATGCCAACTGGAAACGAACCGATATGAAATCAGTTTCCGGAGGAATAATGGCTGACGGCTTAGGCGGACTGGTTCCCGGTTTGCTGGGTGGATTTGGCCAATCCACATCTTCATCCAATATCGGATTATCCATTGCCACCGGTTCCACCAGCCGGATAATCGCCCTCTTTTTCGGCGTAATCCTGACTGTGATCGCCTTTTTACCCAAAGTGGCGGAAATTTTTCTGCTGATGCCGAAGCCGGTCATCGGCGCCACTCTGATTTATTGCATAGCCTTCATGATCGTTACCGGCATGCAGATCATTACTTCGCGGATGCTTGATGCACGTAAGATATTTGTGGTGGGTATTTCCATCATTGTGGGATTGAGTCACTTTTTCCTGGGAGATATTTATGATCAGTTCCATAGTTTTATCCGACCGGTTTTCACCTCCAGCTTGTCTCTGGCCACAGTGACCGCGCTGGTTCTCAATATCCTGCTCCGGTTTGGCACTAAAAAGAAACAATCCATTACATTAAAACCCGATGTTGATTTTTCTGAAAAAATTCTACAGTTCCTGGATGAAAAAGGTGGAATGTGGGGCGCGCAACCGGCGGTTATTCACAAGATCGGCAGCGCCCTTATTGAATTCAATGAAATTTTCGTTGGTAATGATATTATGGACGAGGAGGAAGTAACCATTAATTTTGTCTATGATGAATTTTTCATTGATGTCTATATCAATTACAAAGGAAAAGCCATAGAATTCAGCCGGAAAATGCCTACAACCGATGAAATTCTGAAAGAAGAGGGACAAATCAAACTGGCAGCCTATATGTTCCGAAAATATCCGGACAAAACAGGAATCACTTCCAGGGGAAACCGGCAACAGATCAAACTGCATTTTGATAATTGATAATCTGAACTAAAAGGGACAAATGACACAAACAAAACCAACCCTATCAATCATTGCCGCCATATCGGAGAACAATGTCATCGGGAATGACCTGGATATTCCCTGGCATATTCCCGGTGAACAAAAACGATTTAAACAGTTAACCACAGGCAACACTATAATTATGGGCCGAAAAACCTATGATTCTATTGGAAAAGCCCTGCCTGACCGGACAACGATCGTTATGTCCAGAGATAAAAATCTAAGCCTGCCGGATTGTACTGTTGTCAATAGTGTGCAGGAAGCACTTGACCTGACCAGCAGGGAACCGGAAATTTTCATCGCCGGTGGCGCGGAGATATATAGATTATTTATGCCTCTGGTGACCACAATATATCTGACTGTTGTCAAAATAAAGGTTGACGGTAATAAATATTTCCCGAAAATCAGTGATGATTTTGTGGAGGTCTGGTCCGAAGAAAAGAATGGTAAAATACCTTATGTCTATAAAACTCTCAGAAGAAAACTGCTCTGAGTCTTTTTTAAGGCTTCTATACTGAAAAATACCTACAAAATCCATATCCACCACTCCACTCAGCAGAAGTATCTTTCGGAAGTTTTTGAAAACAGATATTTACAGATAGTTATAAATTAATGAATTGGTTTCAATTACCGATTTGTTTTTGTTGTTGTCTCAAAGTAAATTAACAATATGAAAAAAATTAGAGTATATATTGACACATCAGTAATTGGCGGATGTTTTGACAATGAATTCAAAATTTATTCAAATGATTTATTTAAACATTTTTATCAAAATAACTATATTCCCGTAATATCTGAAACGGTTATAGAGGAATTGGAAAATGCACAGATGAAAGTGAAAGATAAAATTAAATCTTTGGACAATTTAGAAATTCTGGAAAACAATATTGAGATAAAAACATTAGCAAAAAAATATCTGGATGAAAATATTGTTTCAGGTAAATTTTTCGATGATGCATTACATATTTCGAGCGCAACAATATATAAAATTGACGTTTTAGTTAGTTGGAATTTTAAACATATTGTTAATTTAAATAAAATTCGTCTATTCAATTCTGTCAATTTAAAAGAAGGCTATGGAATTTTAGAAATCAGAACACCTATGGAGTTATTAAATGAATAAAGATATTGATTGCATAAAAATGAAACAAGATTTACAGGAACAATTATATAAAGATATTGATCCTGTTGATTTTGATGATTATTACTATCATCTAAAAGAAAGATCAAAAAACAACAAATTTATCAAAAATTTGCGAAATAATTTAAAACAACAAAGCAATAAAAAAACTATACCACAACATTAATTTAATTTTTTGCTTTTTCCCGATTTAATATTGTTATCAAATTCTGAGAACTTCCAAAGGCTTCTGTACTGAAAATTACCTACAAAACCAAATCATTCTCAGTCAAATACCGGTAACTCTCTTCAACAGTTTGAAAAATATCCCCTTCACACTCATCCAGTTCCACGATCAGCCAGTCAGCGGTTTTTTGCGCGGCTTTGGCGCAGGCGACAATATCAACATTGCCCTGTCCCACAGCCACTTGCTGATGAACCGGGCTGCCGGCAGTTGCAGGACCGTCTTTGATATGAAGCAGCGGCGCACGCTTCCCGAAATCTTTGATCACTTTGACCGGATCAAGGCCCGCGGTTTTCGTCCAGTAAACATCGATTTCAAAGAATATTTCCGGGTTCAGGTGCTCCAGTAAATAATAGAAAGGATAGATATCACCGGATTTTTCAAATTCCCACCAATGATTGTGCAGGCCCAGTTCCAGCCCATGCTGCTGCAGAAAATCAGCGGCTGTGTTGTATTTTTCAATGGTGGCTTTGAGGTCATCGCCAGTATCATAAAGCCCTGTATCCGGCCAGCCGTGCCACACCACCCGTTTGGATTGGTAGGCTTCCGCGCGACGGAGTACATTGTCCCTCTGCTGCTGTGTCACGGGTAATTCACTGTGCATGGCCAATACTTCCAGATTATATTGCCGGAATGATTTGGCGGCATCCGCAAAAGCGAGATGTTCAGGCAGGAAATAGGTTTCCACACCACTGTAACCGATTTCCGCTACTTTTTGGATGGCACCGGGCATGTCTTTGGCGATTTCATCCCGCAATGTGTATAGTTGTAACCCTAATCTGGGTTTATTTTTCAATTGACAATTACATCCCACCAGCATGGCACCACCGGCTAATCCAATGGTTTTTAAGAACTGTCGCCTGCTTTTACCAGTCATATTTCCCTCTTATTTTTTTGATAAACTTTTTTTAACATAATGATTTTAAGGATAGTATGGAAGTTTTTTATTGTTGAATAAAAGCATTTTTACTATTTTTAAAAAACTTATGAGGGAGCCTGTTATGAAGAACAAAATAATTGTCTGGCTATCAATTTTGGTTGTTTTCAGTCTATCAAATTGCCAACAAAAAAATCATTCAAAGAAATGGCAATCACTTTTCAATGGCAAAAACCTGGAGGGCTGGATTGCTAAGATCAATCATCATGAAATCAGTAATAATTATGCCAATACTTTTAGAGTAATCGATGGGAAAATTCTTGTTTGCTACGATGATTACGATAGCTTTGACAATCGCTTCGGTCACCTTTATTACGAGCAGCCTTTTTCTTCCTATCATCTGAAATTTGATTATAAATTCACAGATCAGTGGATGGAAGACGCGCCCTGGTACGCCTACCGCAACAGCGGAATCATGTTCCACTCTCAGGATCCCAAAACCATACTCAAAGACCAGGACTGGCCGATTGCCGTTGAATACCAGATTTTAGCCGAAGAAGAGCCCGGCGAACCCCGCCCGACAGCCAATGTCTGCACGCCGGGAACTGAGATTTTTTATCAGGATGAATTATATGAGGGTCACTGCCTGGGTTCCGAATCAAAAACCTATAAACTGGATGAATGGGTTAACGGCGAATTGATTGTCTATGCGGATTCACTCATCATTCACAAAATCAATGGAGATACTGTGCTGCAATATTCCCGTCCACATATTGGAGGAGCTGTAGTCGAAGGGTTTGACCCGGCTGTAAAAATCGACGGAAAACCCTTGAAAAGTGGGTATATTGCCCTCCAGTCCGAAGGCCAGGGAATTGAATTTAAAAATATTATGATCAGGGAGTTGGAATAAAGCGGCAAGGTTACTGAAAAACTACCTCAACCTTAGTCCTCAGCCTAAACCTGTACCTTGTCCTCATTATCTATTCACAAATCATAATCATCTCTCCGCCCTCAATAATATCCTTATGATTCAATTGGAATCTGTCATACCGTTGACCATTGAGCATTATTTTTTTTATTTGATTGCTTTTTGAATTTTCTCTTTTGGTTGTGATCACAAATTCTTTATCCTCCGGCAAATTGATAGTCACTTCATCAAAAACCGGTGTACACAGCTGATACTCCGGATTTCCCGGACAATCGGGATAAAATCCCATCATGGCAAAGAGCAGCCAGGCCGACATGGTGCCGGTATCGTCATTCCCTGGTATACCATCAGGTCCGGTGCCAAATTCCTTATCAATCAGGTGTCGAACGATTTTTTGAGTTCGCCACTCTTCCCCTTTGACATAATTAAACAAAAAGGGAAAGGCTATATCCGGCTCATTGGTGGGTTCGTAATAATTCTTGTCAAAAAGGGTTTGCAGACGATTAATATAATTTTCTTCACCACCCATCAAATCGATAATACCGGGTATATCATGGGGAACAAAAAAGTTGTAATGCCACGCCATGCCTTCACAATATCCGGGCCCGCCGCTGTATTTCCAGGGCATTTCATTGTACTGCTCAAAAGGATCAAATGGCTCCACCCATTCCCCGTTTAGCCAACGTTGACGGAAAAACATGGTTTCTGGGTCATACAGGTTTTTATATCCTTTGCTGCGATCCAGATACTTATCATAATCAGTATCCTTGCCCAGCATTTTTGCAAATTGTGCAATATTCCAGTCCGCCAGATTGTATTCCTGTGTCGTGGCCACCGTCGCCCAAATACGATAATTATCATGCCGATAATCATAGGGAATCCAGCCATTATGTTTATTATAAGGAATTATTCCGCGTCGAATATGTTTCGTTCCCACATCCCATTGGTCCTGAATATAATATTCCTCAGCATTGTGGACCATGGCCTGAAAGATATCCTCAGGATCATCATATTCCAGACCTTTCAGATAAGTGTCAGTCAGGACAATGGCTGCCGGATCGCCCAGCATCACATGGGTTTCCCGGCTGATCAATTCCCATTGGGGCAACCAACCATTCTCCTTGTACATTCCCATCATGGACTGGCACATCTCCGCCTGTATTTCCGGATATACTAACGTCATAAAGGGATGGTACGTCCGGTAAGTGTCCCACAAACTAAATACCGTATATCGATTTTTGCCGGGCTCAACTTTGGCAGTTTCATATCCGCCCATTACCGGATATTCGCCATTGGCATCATTCAGAACATTGGGGTGACTCATCAGATGATAAAGCGCTGTATAAAACTTACGTTTATCCTTAACTGTTCCGCCTTTGACAGCGACACGACTGAGGAACTCCTCCCAGGCCTGCTCGGTTTCCACCTTTACATCAGAAAACCTTTTTCCACCAATTTCCTGCTCCAGGTTTTCCCTGGCATTGTCGATAGAGACATAGGAAATCGCAGACCTTACTTCCAATGTTGTGGGTGCATCAAACTCATAAGTCAATAGAGCGCCGATATCTTCGCCTTTTGTATATTCGACATTTTCCAACGTGAACTCATCTACTTTCAACCGCGCTTTTTGGGCCGGTTTATCAGTTTTAATCACAAAATAGACCGTGTGATGAATATCTTCATTTGCCGCGCAAAAGGCACCGTCTTTTTTATAACCGGTGATTTCATTATCAGAGATTTTGGTAATGGCAAAGGCAGTGTCATTTTCCATGCGTCTGGACAAGTCCACCAGCAGATTCGCTTTACCTCGGGGATAATGGAATTTCAGGATGCTTGCCCGCTGACTGGCAGTCATTTCCACCTTGATATTTTCCATTTGAAAAGAATTATAGCCCGGTTTTGCCACTTCACTGGAATAGGCGGATTGATAATGATGAATATCGGCTTTTTCCATTGAAGGCATCAGCACAATGCTGCCAAAATTGGGACAACCGACGCCCTTGAGATTGGTCAGGGCAATGCCAACCATCATTTCCTTGCCATAAACATAATTCGTGGATGAAGGTACTTTCGGCCCCACATTGATCAGATTGGGATGGATCATTCCAAACGGTGCCAAAGGTCCCGGAATCTGGTGCCCTGCCCGTTGCGTGCCGATAAATGGATCAACATAATCAATTAAATTCAATTCTTCAGGGCCTACATTTCTTATATAAGGAACAATCACGGCAAACCAATCCTGGGTTCCCGGTGTTTGAATGTCAACCTTCTTTCCGGCTGAAATTTCTTCTGATCCTGTCCATTCGCCAGTGGCAACTTCAACCCAGTACAATCTATAATTCCCTTGAGCGTCAGTAAGATCGAGGGTCACATTGCCGTCATCAGGAAAATATAGCACGTACTTTTCACCGGGTTTTGCAACCAGGTAGGCTTCATCATTTTCACGATTGCTAAGCAATTCCATGTGCGGTTCGATCTCCCAGAATTTCACCAGGGTTTCCACCTTACGAAACGCCTTGATGCAATTCTGCGATACTTTCGAAAGTCCGTTCCCTGACGTTGGCCGGTGAAATCGGGCAGAAGCACATCCGCCCAATATATCATGACAAAACTTCTCTACACCATCTTTCACTGAGCCAAAAATATCCCGGTTTTTCGGGCCGCCATAAACTTTTGTGCAATTGATCGGGCGGGTCTTGTACTGCTTGCTTTCCGTCATGATCCACATAAGCGAATCCCACTGCGCCTGGTTCAGGTTCCGGCTGTTGATCTGGGAAATATCCATAAAACTATAGATATCCGGTTCCGCCATTACCATCTTCAAATCATCACTGGATTGTGGGCGAAATATGCCGTCAAACATATCTGTAGTAAAAACGGTTTTTCCGGCGTCAGATGCTTTGTCCTGGATGAACTTTATCCAGTATTTTCCCCATTCCGGCGGCGTGTCGGTTTCATTGTTCATACAGTAGAGCACATTGGGATATTGCAGGGAAATCGAGAGCAATTTTGTCACATATTTTTCCTGATATTTTTTGACCGGTTCTAATTTTGGTGTGTAGTGCCCCATACCTTTAATAGTATGGAAAAAAGGTTGTAAATCTTTGTAGGGATGATCCGGGTATTCCCCGGCAAATCCGGTTTCTCCAAAACTGTAATTCAAATTATAGGCCGGATTATAGGGATTATTCTGCCATTCATTTCGGGAGTAATCAAACCGGTCCCAGATTTCCAGTTGGACAATGACATCATTTTTTTCAGCGATCATTAATAATGAATCGAATTTTTCCCAATACACCTCATTCCATTGCTCCAGATCATAGATGCCCTTTTCATTTTTGTGAAAGGCCCAAATGTCTCCCTCATCCCGGGAACTCATGGTGTTGCGGATGTAATTGCCACCGGCTGATGCCAGAGTTTCCAACTGATCCTTCATATTGGCTGACTGAAACAAATTATCATTGTCCGACGCGCCGAGCAGTAATACCGGCTCGCTCTTGTATTGCCAATAGGATGGATTTTCAGTATAGGGTTGGATAGCACTGTTTTTTGATGTGCATCCGGTTAATAAGATCAAAAATATTAATCCGATGATCATTAATTCTTTACACATAAATTTTCTTCCCCTTCTTTATCATCCCTACTTTATAACCAGTACGAAATTATTCTAAATATTTTTTTAGTAGACGATTCCACAGATCATATCCCTTTTGATTCAGATGCAATCCGTCATCGAGAAAAAGTGATTCCTCCGGTTTTCCCTTATTATCGATCATCGGCGTGGCAATATCCACATAAACCATGGATTTATCCTCATTGCATATTTCTTTGATTTTCAGATTGGTTTTATCCATGGCCGGCCACATTCCCCAACGGGCGATGCTGGGCTTGATTGGAATGTAATAAATCCTTGCTTTCGGAAAATCCTGTTTCACCTTTGTGACAAATTCCCGGTAATCCGCCACCACCTGATCAATCGATTTTTGCGACGCAATATCATTGTCCCCGCAGTAAAAAACGATGTTTGCGGGTCTGTATTTTTTGACCACCGTCTCATAGTAATAGAGTACATCGGAAATGTGTGACCCGCCAAAGCCTCGATTGATCACCGGCAGGTTTGGAAAGGAAACAGCCGACGGCCACATGCGAATACTGGAACTTCCCACAAACAACAGACTGTTTACCGGAAAACTATTTTTCTTGTCCCACTGAATGAAAGTGCCAATTTCCTGCTCAAACCGCTTTGGGTCCGGGTCAGGCGCATCTGCGAATGACCATACTGACAATAATAGAATTATCAGTAAAATTAACATGAATTGTTTTTTCAATCTCATTTTCCCTCCTTATATACAAAAACAAGGGGTTGCAACCCCTTGTTCAGTATAAAAAAATTATTTTGTCTGATTGATCCAGACTTCGTAAAAACTGCCTTCGTGACCATCATATCTGAAAAAATCCGGGTCGCCATCACCTTCCAGATCACCGACATAGGAATTATAAGCTCCTTCCATGGTCAGAATTTGACTTGTTTGCCAAATTTCCCACCACTTCCCGGTTCCCTGCAAAAAGAGGATCACGGGACTGGCTTTCGGAAAACCCTGATCACCATTGTTTCCCGACAAAACATCCAAATCACCATCCATATCAAAGTCAGCCACTTGCAAAGTATGGGCATAGGAATTCAGGCCGATTTCATAACACTTCCAGGTATCAGGGCAATCAGGATCAAAATCATACCAGGCCACACGATTCCGAAATTTTTCCGAACAGGAAATAAAGACTTCATCACGATCATCATTATCTATGTCCGCACAGATGATTTTGGTTGCATTATATTCCCAGGAATATCCATCGTCACTATTCCAGTAAGGATCAATGGTCTTTACATGCCAGGGACCGGTCATGTCACCACCGGGATTGAAAAAACAAAACCCTGTGGAAATCACGTCCACATCGCCGTCACCATCAACATCGCCCACATGCTGGCCTTCATGCAAATGTTCCACATAAATTTCCGCTGCTCTAGCCCATTTGTCCGGGGTATCCTGGCGGTAGACAAACATTTTTCTGGAGTGATGAACTGTAGCAGCAACATCCAGTTTTCCGTCACCATTCAGATCCGCCAGATCAAAATCCTTTACAAAGGCCGGATAGGTGCAGATGTAATGCGTTATCCATGCTTTTCTGCTTTTTCCCGGATTTTCATACCAGTACAATTTCATCGGTTTATCTGCATTGCCCCACTCACCGTCAGACACCGGGCCCAATACATCAATATCGCCGTCATTGTCAATGTCACCACTGGCAAGATCACCGGCAGCAAATTTATTTCCTTCCGGTGATTTTTCCGCGATCATGTGCAATTTGGAATTGGAAAAGTCCTTTTGGGTTTCGTACCAGCCCAGCCACCCACCGGTTGCACATTCATTGATAACAAAAAAGTCCAGCAAACCATCATTGTTGATATCAGCATGACTACGTGCCCACCAATGTTCGGCGCCATCTTTGACCAGCATCTTTTTCTCAAAAGTCACTTCAGCATTGAGTACCAAAGTCAGCATCAGCAAAACTACTATTCCCTTTTTCATTTATTTTCCTCCAGTAATTTTTCAATAGCCGCTCGTTTTGGAGCAGAAGGTTGTGCCCCCAGTTTTGTCACTGAAAGGGCTGCGGCAGCATTGGCAAAGCGCAGGGATTCGGCCAAGGATTTGCCTTCCGCCAGGGCCACACATAAGGAGCCATTGAAGACATCTCCGGCTGCAGTGGTGTCCACGGCTTTCACTTTAAAACCGGGTATGATTTCTGTCGTATCGCGGGTTTTCAGCAGAACACCTTTTGCGCCAAGGGTAATCAGCACGGTGTCAATGCCTTTGTCCAGTAGCTTTTCCGCGCCCTTTTTGGCCTCCTCAATATTTGTAACTTTCTGTCCGGTCAGGAGTTCGGTTTCCGTTTCATTGGGCGTGATCATATTCAGATTTTCCAATAGTTCTGAAGGTAATTGCTGGGCCGGCGCCGGATTAAGAATGACTTTTACACCGGCAGCTTTGGCAATTTTTGCGGCGGCAATGTCCGATTCCACTGGCACTTCCAATTGCATTAATAAAATATCCGCCGATTCAATAATTGATTTAACTTTTTCAATTTCCACAGGCATCAGGTTCAGGTTTGCGCCCGATGCCACAGCCAACAGATTATCGCCATTTTCATCCACATAGATCAGCGCGGTCCCGGTGGGTTCATCAGCATCTTTGGCCATAAAATCCACATTCATTCCATCCTGACGAAAAGCCTCAATAGCCTGTTCGCCAAACATGTCATCGCCAACCCGGGAGATAAAAGTCACCTCTCCGCCGGCGCGAGCGGCTGCCACGGCCTGGTTAGCGCCTTTACCACCGATCGCCGTTGAAAATTGTCCGCCCAAAACCGTCTCACCTTTTTGGGGTAACCGCTTCACTTTCATGGTTAAATCTGTATTGGTACTTCCGACTACAACTATTTTCATTGTTCACCTCACTAAATTTTATTTTGCGTTTATTGTAATTTTCTCCCGGGATAATTCCGGACTATCCACCGTTATATTAATTTTTCCGGTTCTTCCTTTGGATCGAAGGATGACCATTCCCCGTCCCTGAAACAGGTTAAATTCCGAATCCTGTAAACTGCCTTCAATCAATGGCGATGCGTTTCCGGCTGATAATAATTCACCGGCGCCGTTAACGCTTACCTCTACGGGGCGATTGCAGGTTGGTACCAATCGACCATTTTCATCCACAACCTTCACATTGACGTAAGCAATTTCCTGTCTGTTGGCGGAAATGGTTTTGCGTTCCGGTTCCAGAATAATTTTATCCGGTTTGCCCGTTGTTTGAAAGGATTTTGTCGCTACCACTTCGCCATCTTGCAGGGCTTGAACCGTTAATTCACCGGGCTCATAAGGCACTTTTACAGTAGCTGTCAATCTTTCCTTCACTTCCTTTTCAGCAATCATTTCGCCATTGAGCAGGACACGAACTAAAGGATAATTAGAGTAAATATTGACCGACAATTCCTCACCTTCATGGCCAGTCCAGTTCCAATGTTGAAATTCCACCGGCCAACCCCAGAAATGAATCAATTCGTAATGATCTTCCGGAATCGGTTCATGAACCGCGAACTCCAGGTCACTTTCCTTCCAAACCACATCACGATAATAGGATTGGGGCTTTTTGTTGCCGATAAGGTCGATATCACCACAATTGGAAACATACCAGGGCCAGGGCATCGCAAACTGGTCTTCGGTTTCAGGATCGGTCTGATAGGTGCTATGCCCGATTCCCGATTCGCCCAAATAATCCATCCCTGTCCAGACAAAATCGCCAATAACGTAGGGTAATTCTTCAACAAATGTCCAGTGTTCATACAATTGTTTGGCCACAGATTCTGAGCCATACATGATACGATTGGGATACTTTTCATGGTCAGGAACATAATTATCTTTTTGGTAATTGTACCCACCGATATCCAGTTGCGCAAAAGCGGGCGCGGAATCATCCCATTCTTTGTCAGGATTATCCCAGAATCCGCATAAGGCCATGGTAACCGGCCGGGTGGAATCAATGGATTTGATAAAATCAATGGCTTCCCTGGCAATCACTAAACCGATGGAATCAGCGCGTTCCTGAATTTCATTCCCAATACTCCACATAACCACTGATGGATGATTACGAGATCTTAGTACCATCGCCCTGGTGTCCTTATGCCACCATTCTTTATAAAATTGATGATAATCATTGGGCCGTTTCGGTTTGTGCCAGTGATCAAAACTTTCATCAATCATTAGCATACCCAATTCATCGCAAGCATTGAGTAAATATTCTGATGGCGGGTTATGACTGGAACGGATAGCATTGTAGCCATTTTCTTTCATAATTTTTACTTTTCGGTACTCGGCCTGCTTAAATGCCGCTGCTCCCAGCAACCCATTATCATGATGCAGGCAAGCGCCTTTCATCAAAACCGGTTTACCATTGAGCAAAAATCCCTTTTCAGCAGAATAATCAATGGAACGGATACCAAATTTTTCTGTTATCCGGTCAATGATTTTTCCATCTTTTTCAATTATAATATTTGCCGTATACAGATCGGGGGATTCGGTGTCCCAGAGTTGGGGATTATCGAGTTTTACGGAGAGGTTGATCTTATCTGAATTGGCTGAATTTACCTTTTGAGCACTTTTGCCTACAATATTTCCGTCCGGGGATAGAATGTCGCTTTTTACCAGGAATTGTGCTTCTGTTGAATTGTTGTTAATTGTTACGGCCATATTAACCGTCGCTCTTTCGTCACTGACATCCGGTGTAGTGATAAAAACACCCCAAACATCAATGTGTAACGAATCAACATAGGAAATTTGCACCGGCCTGTAAATACCGGCGCCGGCAAACCAGCGGCTGTTCTGTTCCGGGTTCATTACTTTGACAGCGATGGTATTATCTGTGTTTGTCAGATAATCGGTGATATTAAAATAAAAGGGTGTATATCCATAGACATGGTGGCCGACTTTTTTACCATTGACATAAACCTCTGTTTGGGATTGTACCCCGTCAAAATGGATGATCACTTCGCAGTCCCTGTATTTTGCGGGTTTTGTAAAGGTTTTTCGGTACCAGCCGATGCCACCACGGAGGTATCCGACGTCATGCCCGTTTTCCATGGTTTTGTTAAAAGGGCCGACATGGATAGAATCCTGTTCAGGAAGGTCCTCAATACTCCAATCATGGGGCAGATCAACTGTCCGCCACTGTGAATCATCATATTCAGGTTTGTGGGCGTTATCGGGATTCGCTTCCAGAAAGCGCCAATTCTGATTAAAATCCACATTTCTGGCGAACTTAACTTCACTATCATTTTTATTACATTGTATAATAAAAATAAACACTACAAGTATTAAGATGTTAAATATGTGCTTAACTGTCATTTCAATTCCCCCGCTGTTTCAGATTCACCACGCCCATTAAAGTAGACAAAGCTAGCTATAAAATATAGCTAGCTTACAATAATATTCAGAATCAATATCCGGATATTTTGGATGCTTCTGAAGATGTATCCACCTGATCGGTTTTACCTTCAAACCGGCGCATCGCTTCCTCTACAATTTTTATTGTAGCAGTGGCACCTATCCTGGTTGCGCCCGCTTCACGTACTCTCAATGTATCATCCAACGTTCTGACAGCACCGGCAGCCTTTACTTCAACTTCCGGAGCAGAATGTTTGCGCATTAATTTTAAATCCTCTATCGTGGCTCCTTTGTATGAGTATTTTCCATCAGGGCCTTTATTAAATCCATAACCGGTGGAAGTCTTTACAAACCCCACCTTGTGTTTGCTGCAGATTTCACAGAGTTTAATCTTATACTTATTCTCCGGCAGATAATCATTCTCAAAAATAACCTTCAGGATCGCGCCGTCGGCAACAGTGGCGTCATTGATGGCTTTAATTTCCGCATCAACATAGTCCCAATCTTCTGACAGAACTTTACCGATATTGACCACCATATCAATTTCCACGGCCCCATCTTCAATGGCTTTTTTGGTTTCTGCAACCTTAATATCAACGGTTGAATTTCCTGCCGGGAACCCGATCACTGTCCCCACTAAGACATCACTGCCTTGCAGTATTTCCTTCGCCATTTTTACAGCATAGGGTTTGATGCAAACAGAAGCGACATCATATTTTTTCGCCACTTCGATTTCACGTTTCAACACCGCATCATCCATGGTCGGGTGAAGCAGTGAATGGTCAATCATTTTTGCAATCTCTTTTACAGTTGGCATAAAACTTCCTTTCTATCTAAATTTATCATACTATTATGGACTGGTATGAAATTAATTTTTTCAAGACTTTTTTACAAGTAAATAATAAATGTATTCCGATCTAATTTTTGTTTTAAAGTTACCTTTTTTTCTCAATATGACTGGTAATTTATAACTTTAAACCCCATGCATTAGTGATAAAACGTATAAGGTCTTTGAGATAAACTTCCCGGGTTTTAGTGATAAACCTCCCAGGTCTTTGAGACCTCGGAGATTTTTGTTATTTTTTCTGCATTTTTTCGACAGATATTTCCTCATAAAATTTCTTCATCACATAAAAAGCTTTTTTCTTGTCACCGGTCTCGCTATAAAGGCCCTTCCGGTTCCAGTCTCCCTGGATCACCGGCAGAACCCGTTTGGGTGAATGAAAATCAGCTAATATCCAGGGACAAGTGCCGCGCAATTGGGGAATCCGCTGCAGCATTTTCAAACTTTCCGCATACAGGTGTTCCTGAAACTCTTCAGTCCAACGGGTATCCTTATCTCCATGATAGCCTTGTAATGCGCCGCCGCCGAATTCTGAAATGACAACTGGTTTATTCTGCTCGATCGCCCACTTTACGCGACTGCATTTTTCCGGCAGTCCATCGTACCAGCCAACATATTGATTGAACGCCAGCACATCTACATAATCGGCAAAAGGATCAACAATCATCTTTACATCCACATCATCATGTTTCCCGTGGAGTTCCAGGGCAGCGCTGATCAACCGCGTGTCATCAATATTGAGCGCGAAACTGCGTAATTCTTTGAGAAATTCCATTCGGGTGTCCCCCACCGGCGTTTCATTAGCCATAGACCAAATAATTACAGAAGCGCGGTTTTTATCTCTTGACATGACTTCACTGAGTTGCTGCTTGGCGGCGTTCAGCGTATAGGGATTATCAAATTCGATGGTCCAGTACACCGGGTTTTCCTCCCAGACCATGATGCCCATTTCATCGGCCAACCGAACCATGTTTTCATTATGTGGATAATGAGCCAGGCGCACAAAATTGCAGCCCAGTTCCTTTGCCCAGCCCAGCAGCATTCTGGCATCTTCCATACAATAAGCCCGGCCACCGCGAATCGGGTTTTCTTCGTGGATACAAATGCCTTTCAGAAAAACCGGTTCATCATTCAGTAAAATCTCACAGCCTTCTGTTGCAATGGTGCGAAACCCAATTTTATCACTGACTTGATCGATCTCGGTTGAAAGTTGGACATTATAGAGTTTTGGATTGTTAAAAGACCAATGGGTCAGATTTTCCACAGAAATATTAAGATCGCCACGTCCACTTTTATCTGTACGAATGGTTTTTTCCACCTGTAATTCAGGAATAGAAATGGTGACCTTTTGGTTGGCTTTATCTTTTCCATCCAGCTGAACATACCCGTTTATCTCATTTTTTGACCCTTTTGCCAGTTGTACTTTGTAATCCTGAATAAAGGTAGATGGCACTTCAATAATTTTAACATCACGGGTGAGGCCGCCGAAATTCCACCAGTCAGTGTTAACTGTGGGAACCTCTTCTTTTTTGCGCTTATTGTCTACTTTCACCACCACAAAATTATCTTTCTCTTTGACAATATCGGTGATCTCAAAATTAAAGGGTGTGAAGCCGCCTTTGTGCGTTCCAAGTTTTTGCGCATTGAGGTAAACTTCCGCTTTGTAATTGGCTGCTCCAAAATAGATAAATAGTCGGTTGTCGCTCTCTTTCTTTTCATAACTGAAAGATTTTTTATACCAGATGGTGCCTTCATAATAATAGAGTTTTTCCTTTTGGGAATTCCAGTCACCCCGTGTAATTGAAACGGGGTGATCTTCATAAATAACAAAGATGT
>CAYYMT010000052.1:0-23846 GCA_964472715.1 uncultured bacterium
AAGAGCGTAATATCATCAAACATTTGGAATTAATCCACACATCAGGTATAAGGGCTGCTGAGATCGTGGCTAATATGTTGAGTTTCGCCCGTAAAAGTGAATCAAAATTCAAATATATGAAAATACCAAAAATCGTCGAAAGCACCCTGGAAATTCTAAAAAATGATTACGACATGAAGAAAAAATATGATTTTATGAAAATCAACATCGTAAAAAATTATGCTGACTATCAGCCCAAAATAAAATGTGAAGAAACAAAAATTCAGCAGGTTTTTATGAATATTCTGAAAAATGGTGCTGAAGCAATGATGAGTGAGCCGGAAACCAGGAACCCGGTTTTTATCATCAATGTTTTTCCTAAAGCGAATCATCTGTATATTGAATTTGAAAATAATGGACCCGGTATACCGCCGAATATCAGAAAAAGGATATTTGAGCCTTTTTTTACTACCAAAAGGACCTGGAGCGGAACCGGACTGGGCTTATCGGTATCCTATTTTATAATCACAAGAAACCATAATGGTGAAATGTGGGTTGAATCAAAAGAGAATAGCAACACCAGGTTTGTTATCCAATTACCCATCGAAAGTAAAAATGAAAAAAATAGTTAAATCACTCATCCACCAACTCAGACGAATACAGTCGGACCACCGTTTTTCCATTGAAGAAAGACGGAAATATCTGGTTCTTTTGATAAGCTGTTATGTCGGTATTTTTTTCCTGTTATTCCACGGATTACTAGCCTATTTAGGGAATAATAGTTTTGTGAGCGTTGTAAATTTAATTGTTGCCGCCGGCCTCATCTTTTTTGCAATACATTTGCAGAGAACCACCAAAATCAAACCTGTGGCCCTGGTGGGAACCAGCATTATGTTTTTTCACTTCATATTCCTGTTTATTAATGGTGTTATCGATGGAACTGCCTTTGTCTGGATATATACTTTTCCACTGATTGCAATATTTCTGTTGGGATTAAGAACCGGTATCCTATATTCACTGGCGCTGATCACGATCATTACCCTAAGCTATATTTTTTCCGATTACATACCTCATCACTATACCTACAATTTTAATCTCATACTGCGACTGGTTCCGTCGTATCTGGTAACCACTTTTTTGACCATTGGCTGGGAGATTGCCAGAAAATATTCAGAAAAAGCGCTTCATAAGGCCAAAAAAGAAGCTGAGACCGCTAATAATTTTAAAAGTGAATTTCTCTCCAATATGAGCCATGAGATACGTACGCCATTAAACTCAATCATCGGTTTTTCAGAATTAATGGGCAATCAGGAACTGGATGAATTATCAAAATCTTATCTGGAATCCATAAAAGTATCCGGAAAAAATCTTCTTCATTTAATCAATGATATTCTTGACCTCTCTAAAATCGAAGCCGGCCGAATGAAAGTGACAAGTCATAAAATCTCTATTGAACAAATATTCAGTGAAGTTTATCAGATATTCAAAAAACAGACAATGGACAAAAACCTTAAGTTTGATGTCACGATTGATCCGGAACTGAAATTTGATATCATCAGTGATGAGACCAGAATTCGTCAGATTTTATTGAACCTGGTGGGGAACGCAATCAAATTCACTGACGAAGGAATGATCCGCTTATCTGCCGAAATGCTCTCAAAATCCAAAGATAAAATTGATTTGAAAATCATCGTGGAAGATACGGGAATCGGCATTCCGGAAGATGAACAGCAAAAAATATTCGAATCCTTTCACCAGCAGAGAGAACAGAATATAAAAAAATATGGCGGCACCGGTTTAGGATTATCGATTTCCGCGAAACTGGCAAAACTGCTGGGCGGAGATATAGATCTGCAGTCCACTCCCGGCCAGGGCAGCAAATTCATAATAACCCTGCGCGGATTAAACATTTCCGGAAAAAAAGACCATGCAGGGTCCACAAAGGAAACAGATTCCTTCAGGTATACATTCAAAAACCAAAAAATATTAATAATCGATGATCTGGAAGAAAATTTATTTCTACTGAAATCCATATTAATAACAACCAATTTGCAACCAATTATCGTACGGGATGCTGAACAAGCTGTAACAATTGCTAACCTGGAAACTCCCGATCTGATCATTACCGATGTAAAATTATCCCGTACCAGCGGCATTGAAGTGGCCAAAGCAATCAAGAACATTCATAAGTTAAGCGCAATACCCATTGTTGCGCTCACTGCTTCCATCGACCCGGATCTCCACCATTCACTGACGCCACCAACCTTTGCCGATTTTTTGATCAAACCCTTTGAGCCTGTCCAGTTAATACGCACAATAGCAAATCATTTGGATCATGATTATGAATATACCGACTCTGAAAAACCGGAAGAACAGGACAATTTAACAGCCCATGAGATGCGGTTGATCCGCAGTGCCTTTTCATTGCAAATTAACAATATTATTGATCACATGGTTATCAGTGATATCACAGACCTTGCCGATGACATTATTGCTTTTGGTGAGACCAATAATAACAGAAGGATCAAAAATTTCGGGAAAGCACTGAAACAGGACGGTAATAATTTTATGATCGATAAAGTAAACGAAAAAATCAGACAATTGAGTGATAGTAAAAAATGATGTCAAAATCCAGGTACATATTTCTATTTTTATTAATGTTAGCTAACCTGCTGACGGGTGACGGTCAAAAACCACCAGAAGAAGCCGTTGCCGGCATAATAGATCTGTCAGGGGCAGACATTTCTACCGGCGAAACACTCAATCTTGACGGGCAGTGGGAATTTTACTGGAAACAATTATTAACGCCGGAACAGGTGCTTGCTCAGGACTATGAACAGTTATCCTACATTCGTGTGCCCGGAATATGGACTGATAAATACCATCTGGAAGAGCAGCAAAAATCAATCGGTTATGCAACCTACCGGCTCAAGGTCAGAATAAGCAATGGTAATTACTATCTTGCCTTCCCATATATTTTCACTTCAGCCGTAATTTGGATCAACGGCTCCAAAATTATTGAACTGGGTAAAGTCGCTGACCATAAAAATTTCCAGGAACCCTATTATATGGAATATTATTATCCGGTTGAGATCAATAACGGAACCATCGATATTGTCATTAATGTCGCTAATTACCATCATTCAAAATCCGGCATACGCACCAGTGTCAAAATTGGCAATAAATCCGATTTTTACAGTCACCTGCTCAAAACATCCGCCAATTCTCTGGTTATTATTATAATTGGCCTGTTGATCGGTTTTTTCCACGTAATCGTCTATTTAACCCAGGCGAAGTCCAGGAAAATACCCTATTTATTATTTGGAATCTTTGCTTTCTTATTTTCCATTCGGCTGATCATTATAGAAAAAGCATTGCTCTATTATCTTTTTCCTGATATTAGCTGGTTTGTTATCACCAAAATGGAATGGATAATCGCCGGCACCACAGCCTGGCTTGGCCTTTTATTTTTTGTGAAAAAATATCCGCGGGATGTCAATGGTATTCTTTGGAAAATAATACTCAGCGCGGGCCTGTTATTAACGCTTATTCTGCTGTTGCTTGATACTTATTACATGTCAAAACTGTTAAATGTGATCTTAATTTACACCGGCATCATAATTTGCCAGGTATTATGGATACTATTCAAAGCAATGCAGAAAAAACGGGAAGACTCTGTAGTTCTCTTTGTCAGTTTGATCATTATGTTCTTTGCGGTAATTATGGATTTTTATTTAAACAATAAACTGGATTATAATTTTAATGTGATCACCTATGGATTTCTGATCGTCATGCTCAGTTATTCCTATAATTTAATCGTTCATATGCAGGCCATTTCTACCAAACTGAAGGAATATCAAAATAACCTCGAAGAAATGATCATGGACCGCACCCAGCAACTGGAAGATTCAAAACTGCAACTGGAGCAGAAAGTCCATGAAATTCAGGTATCAGAGTCAAAATTAAAACGGACCAACAAAGAACTGAACCGGCAGATCCATAAAACCGAGGAAGTCCAGAAAGCTCTGAAGTCCAGCGAAAAACGGTTCCGGGAACTGGCTGACATGCTGCCTGAAATAGTCTATGAAACCGACTATGACCTCAATTTCACCTATGTCAATCAAATGATGGTGGAAAAATTTGGTTACTCCCGCAAAGAATTTCTGAGCCGTATCAATTCCCGGGACTTGCTGCAGGAAAAAGACGTTGGTATTTTGCTGAATAACACCTATTCGGACAGAATTGACACGACAAAAAATTATCACGAATACACTTTTGTCCGGAAAGACAAATCAACCTTCCCCGGTTTGATCAATGGAATTTCCCATAAGGAAGATGATAAAATAATAGGATTCCGCGGGATTGTGATTGACCTGACACATTTGAAAGAATCGGAAAATCAGATCAAAAAGTTGCGCAATTACCTGGCTAATATTATCAATTCAATGCCATCGGTAATGATCGGTATCAACAGTGACTACAAAATTACCTTCTGGAATACAAAAGCCGCTGAAAAATATCAAAAATCCGAAGATAATGTGCTAAATAAAGACCTGTTCATAATTTGTCCCGACCTGTCTGACCAAAAGTTCCTGATACACCAGAGTATTGCCACCGGAGAAATAAAAATATTCCGGCAACAGTACCGCCATGATGAAAAGGAATATTTTGAAAACCTCACGATTTTTCCACTGCGTGAAAATGATGAAGGCGCGGTTGTCCGGTTAGACGATATTACTGAGCAGGTGAGGATGGAAGAACTCATTATTCAATCGGAAAAAATGCTTTCTATCGGCGGATTAGCCGCGGGAATGGCCCACGAAATCAACAATCCCCTGGCCGGCATGATCCAAAATGCCTATGTCATGTCCCGGCGACTGTCACCGGAAAACCTGAACCGGTTTATGCAGGACAAAGACCAGGCGCTACTGCTGCATAATTTTATCAAAGACCGGAAGTTGGATAAATTACTGGACCTCATCATTAAGTCCGGTCATCGTGCCGCTAAGATTGTTGATAATATGCTGAGTTTTGCAAAACAGGGAAAAGTAAAGTATTCAAAATTACAAGTTAACCAGTTAATCGACGAGACCCTGGAACTCGCCTACAGCGACTATGATATGAAGAAAAATTTTGATTTTAAAAAAATATCCATTGATAAACACTTTAGTAACGTTCCAATTACTATTTATGGTGAAAAAAGCAAACTGCAGCAGGTAATTCTTAACCTGTTAAAAAATGCTGCCGAAGCAACCCATGAAAAACTTTTACACTCAGAATATCAGGATTACACGCCATTGATCACTATCAGAACTCAATTGAAAAATAATATGGCAAGAGTGGAAGTTGAAGACAATGGCCCCGGTATTCCGGAAAATATCAGAAGCCGTATCTTCGAGCCATTTTTCACCACCAAAGAAGTCAGTGAAGGAACAGGCCTGGGCCTTTCCGTATCCTATTTTATTATCACAAAAAATCACCAGGGGACCATGCACGTGGAAACAAAACCGGGAAAATATTCAAAATTTATTGTGGAGTTACCGATAAATATAAAAGAAACCCATAAAATGGAATAGTTTAATCATGGCATGTAAAAAACTGGCGCTTATTATTTTTATTTCAGTAACCCTTGCTTTTCCGCAGATTGGCAATTTGAAGTTTAACAAACTGACCATTAAAGACGGGCTTTCTTATAATACCATTAATGATATTACACAGGATACCAGCGGTTATATCTGGATCGGCACAGAAAACGGGCTCAATCGCTATGACGGTTACAAACTGAAGTCCTTTTTTGCTTCCGATGACAGTTTGAATTTGAGCAATAATAATATTGAAGCTCTGACAGTTGACCGGCAAGGCCGGTTATGGATCGGTACTTTGGGTGGCGGATTCTATCGCTTTGACGCACTCAATAATGGATTTATTAAATATGACAAATATCTTTATATCACAGACTTTGCAGAAGATAGTCATGGCAATTTGTGGCTGGCAACCGATAGTGACGGACTTATAAAATTCAATCCTGATAACCAGGAATACACCCAGTACAAAGTAGACCATGAAAATTATGAAAACACCATTAGTTATGATGATCTGGCGACATTAAAGTTTGTCAATGACACAACCCTGCTGATCGGCACATCAGTGGGTCTGGATATGCTTGATTTGAAAACTGAACAATTTAAAAATCTATTAAGGTCAGATCAATTGTTTGTCAATGATATTGCCATTGACAAAAATGGCGATATCTGGGTCGGGACTGCTGTAAACGGCCTTTATATCTTCTCTGAAGATTTAAAATTAAAAACCCGGTATCATAAAGACAATTCCGGCCTGATGGACAATGCCGTTTATTCCTTACTGTCTGATGATGAAAAAAATATATGGGTGGGAACGGAAACAAAAGGGCTTTACTTATACGATCATTCAACCAGCGAATTTAGAAATTATGACCATAGTTTGAGTGATGTCTATAGTCTCAGCCATAATTCAATTGATTGTCTATTTGATGATGGCAAAGGGACGCTGTGGGTCGGCACATATAACGGCGGTGTCAACTATACACAAAAGAGTCTCAGGAAATTCAGGCATTATTATGCCTCCAGCCCTCCCTACGGGATGAACAATAATGTTGTTACTTCTTTTCTGGAAACCGCCTCCGGAAAAATCTGGGTTGGTACAGACGGCGGAGGCATCAATATATTTGATCCGGGCAGAGGCACTTTTGAATATCTGACTACTGATTCGTCTTCCTCCTATATTTTATCCAGTGATTATGTCCTGCAGCTCTACCAGGACAGCCAAAATAATATTTGGGTTTCCAGCTATGACGGTGGTATTACAGTGATCAATGAAGAGCAGGAATCAGTCCGGTATCTGACCCATGACTTAATGGGCAACCAGATTCTCCCCGGCAATTTTGTTCGCCACGTCACCGAAGACAGCCAGAATAATATCTGGATTGTTTGTACAAGTGACGGGCTGGTAAAATATTCCCCGCAATCAAAGCAAACAAAAATCTACCGGTTTGATCAGGATCAGAATACAGGGGCAACCACTTCCTATAATTTTCTTCAAAATATAATGGAAGATTCACGAAACAATTTATGGGTTGGAACGCTTGCCAATGGATTGATATTATTCGATCCCGTAACGGAAGAGTACAGAAGATTTAGAAACAATCCGCAGGACACAACTTCAATTTCAAGTAATTTTATCAATGATTTTGTGGAAGATGAAAATAATAACATCTGGATCGCCACCAAAAACGGCTTGAATGTTTATGATTATAAT
This sequence comes from uncultured bacterium, assembly GCA_964472715.1. Classification (GTDB taxonomy): domain Bacteria; phylum Fidelibacterota; class UBA2242; order UBA2242; family JAFGTP01; genus JAFGTP01. The sequence goes on from CAYYMT010000052.1 coordinate 7,276, forward strand.
ACAGGAAAATTCAGGGTAACGAAAAACCAAAAAAAACTCCCGGCCAGTAATATTCTTTCTCTGGAAATCGACAATACCGGCTATTTATGGCTGGGTACGAGTAATGGTCTGTCAAGATTAAAATTCAGAACTGAAAAAATAAAGAACTATTATGAACACAATGGCCTGCAAAGCAATCAGTTTAATCTAAAAGCGGCCATGAAGGATAAACAGGGCAACCTCTATTTTGGCGGTGTCTACGGGTTTAATATATTTAACCCTAAGAAAATGCCGTTGAACAAGTATATTCCGGAAGTAATCTTTTCCGATTTGATTATTTTCAATAAGACAATTGATTTTAAGAGACACCGGGATATAATTGCCCGTCCGGTTAACTTTGCTGACGAAATTAACCTCTCCTATAAAGATTACCTTTTTACTATCGAATTTACCGCCAACAATTATATCGAAAATCAAAACAACCGCTATATTTATAAATTGGAAGGCTTTGACAACCGGTGGAACCTGGTCAATCACCCCGGTAAAGCGGTTTACACCAATATTCCGCCGGGCAAATATACCTTTACAGTAAAGGCCTCTAATAATGATAATCAGTGGAATAAAAATGGTAAATCAATAAAGATCAAAATTCATCCACCTTTCTGGGAAACAGTAATGTTTAAATTTTTTGTCGTCCTGCTGGTCATTTTATTGATTTATTTATATGTCATTCTCAAAACCCAGTCAATTCGTAAACGAAACAAAATTTTAAAAGAGATGAATGCCAAATATTCCAATGAAATAGAAAGACGCAAAGCTGCTGAAAAATCAATGCAAATCGCCGTGGACAAAGCCAATGAAGCAAACCGGCTAAAATCAGAATTTCTGGCCAATATCAGTCATGAAATCCGAACTCCTTTAAATTCTGTGATCGGTTTTAGTGAATTACTGAAGCAAATGTCCCGTGATAGAATCCAAAATAAATATATTCAGTCCATCAAGTCAGCCGGTAAAACCCTGCTGCAACTGATCAATGATATTCTGGACTTGTCCAAGATTGAAGCCGGCAAAATGAAGATCGAGATGGAACCGATAAATGTTAAAGCCGTGATGGAAGAATTGCAGTTGATGTTTATTGCCAGGATTGAAGAAAAAAATCTTGATCTCATGGTGGATATTGATGATCAGTTACCGGATATATTTGAATTTGATGAAACCCGGGTCAGGCAGATACTGATCAATCTCATCGGAAACGCAATAAAATTTACTGACAAAGGATACATAAAAATTTCACTCAATGTTTACAATAAAACAGACGATACTTTTGACGCTGAATTTACCGTCACTGACACCGGCCGTGGAATCGAAGAAGACCAACTGGACCATATTTTTAAATCCTTTCAACAAAATAAATTCCAGAAACAAAATCAGTATGGCGGCACCGGCCTGGGCCTGGCAATTACAAAACGACTGGTAAATATGATGGGCGGATCTATTCACGTTTCCAGTAAAATTGGCAAAGGTTCTACTTTTTCTGTACTTTTTAAAAATTTAAAGATAACAAAAACGACAGCCCCGGGAAAGAAGGATAAATTTTATAATACCCGGAAAATTCATTTTCCCGGAAAAACAATTTTGGTTGTTGAGGATATCGAATCCAATCTAGAGATCATTACCAAACTATTGGAAAAGGTCAATATCGATGTTATCAATGCCCAAAACGGAGAAGAAGCCCTGATATTACTGGAAAATACAATTCCGGATTTGGTTTTGATGGACATAAATATGCCGGTAATGGACGGCATTACCGCGACCCGTCTGATCCGGCAAAGGGCAGGAATGAAAAATCTGCCGGTGGTTGCTCTTACAGCCACAGCGGAGCAATTTACAAAAAACAAATTGTCTGAATTATTTGATTATGTCATTCATAAACCAATTGATAATTCGCTGCTTATCAATGTTTTGTCAAAATTCCTGCATTACAAAGAAATTCCGGTATCCGATTCAAAAAAGGATCAGGCTGAAGCGGGTGATTGTCCTGTTGAAAGTATTCTGGAAGACCCGGATTTAATGAGAGAAATGGCAACTGATTTTATTCCCATAGTACCGGTTTTGCTGGATGAAATGATGATCGACAATATTAAAAATTTTGCCGAATCATTGGCAATTCTCGGGCATAAACATAAAAATCAATGCCTGACAAACTATGCCGCTGCTCTTTTGGAATCAGCCAATTCCTTTGATATTGCAAATTTGCAGATTTTATTGGAAAAACTTATCAATAATTTTAGTGATGTTGAGCAATAACCATTTACCGGCTTAACTTGACTCCGTAATTTAATTGATTGTCAGTAGTTAATAGTGGGAAGCCCGGAACAATTACCGGGTAAGGCACATTTTTCTGAATGGCAAACAGATCAATATTTGTTAATTCAATCTCATTAAACCGCTCAGTATCTATTTTGATTTGGCCATCATATTTTTGCTGCAAACTATCCACCAGGGGATTAAGGTAAGTGTCAATAGTTTCCATGAAATTATCTTCAGATACAGGAAGTGTAAATCCCTGTTCGGACAGATACTTATTTTTATAATGTTCGGCGATCAGATTGTCCTGCCACATTTGCGTATATTTTTGAACCATCTCTGTTTGGTCATATTTGTTTTTATAGGCATCCTCGGTGATAAATTTATCCCTGATCAGATCGGCAACAGCATATCGAAACTGGCGCGGAAAATCCTGGGATGAAATACTCTTTTTCCTGAAAACCAAAGGATGACTGTCCAATTCCTCCTGGAATTTTGCCACGGTCCAGACTTCACCGTCCAGTTTAAATAAAGGCGCGTCTTTTAGATTTTTAAACTGATTTTGTAAAGAATCAATTTCCTCAAAGGTGGCATCAATACCCCAGGTTTCACGATTTAATAATTTACGCTTCTCCTCATGATCAATATTGTACAATTCACTGTAGAGAGCTGCCAGCCGGAAAAAGGTGTCACGGTCAAAATCCATTTGTTTGCCCCGCATCAATTCGCCAACATAGGTTTTGTATAGTTGGCCGGCGCCTAAGTTGGTCAATTTTTCTTTGACATCGTTATAGCGGGTTTTGATCTGGCTCTCTGACATCACTTTTTGGTCTGTCCAGGTAATTACTTTAAAAATCAAGACATCGCCGTTATCGGTTTTGATGGGGCCATAGATTTTTTCTATTTCCACATCATTTTTGTACAGAATGTCGTGAACCGGCATGTTTTCCACAGTATTATAATCAATCTCCTGAATTGGCGCATTTTCTTTTCCAGTTATTTGGGCGGCGCCTTCCATAAAAGAGATATCTTCATTTTCCAGCATGGTCAAATATTCCTGTGCTATTTCCACCGAAGGAAAATTAATAAAGGCGACTTTATACGTTCTGCCGGCGCGTTGAAACACCTGGTTAATTTCCTTTTCGCTAATATCAACCTTTTCTCTGGCATTTTTATAGTAATGAACTTCCCGCATGGCCTGTTCTTTTCTGCCGGTCAGATAATCGGATAAATAGTCACTTTCACCAATTAATGAATCGCCATCCAATTCAAGAGCCATTAACTTTTCTGCGATCAGGGAGTTGAGGACTATTTTTTTATGGATATTATAATTTCCCCGGCAATAGACCGGACGTATTGTGTATTCAGCGCGCTTGATAAATTCGTCCATGCTGATGGTGCGGCCATTAATTTCTACCAGAGGTGTAATGGTTGATTCCTTTTCCTGTTTAAATTCACTACAGGTCATAAGAAGCAATACACTGCTTAGCAAAACTATCTTTCTTATCATATTTAAATCCTATTTATTAACTAATTTCATACATTACATAAAATAAAATGGTTGATAAAGTTAATGTCTGCAGTTCATTATTTCAAAGGATAAATAACCAGTCATCATTCCAAATTCAACCCGGCAGGCAAATTTAAGCAGTTTGTGTTATATATTTCATAATGTGAGATAATTCACACATTTAAAAATAAGATGACCATAAGTTTGCAGCGGAAATTATAACTAACTAATAAAAAATGGAGAATTATTAACATGATGAAAGGAAACTATTTATTAACAATATTTCTGTTGCTTTTCCTGGCAATTTCGCCGGGATATTCGGACGGGAAAGGCAATGTGTCCGGCTACATTTATGACCGGGAAACCGGTGAGCCTGTCCCCTATGCCAATGTAATTTTGAAAACCTCAAATTACGGCGCTGCTACCGATGTTCATGGACGCTATTCGATTATCAATGTCGAACCGGGAAATTATACCCTCTTTGTCAGTATGATCGGGTATAAAAAGATCGAAAAGGAAATCAAAATCAAATCCGGAGACGATCTGAGAACTGATATGGAATTGGACAGGGAAGCCATTCAAACTCAAAGCGTTGAGGTAACGGCTGAAGCTAATCGCTTTAAAAATAAGGTTGATATCAGCCGCACCAATTTGTCTATTCAGCAGATTCAGAAAACACCGGCTTTCATTGAGGAGGATGTCTTCCGTACTCTGCAGATGACCCCTAGTGTTCAGAGCAAAAATGATTTTTCTTCAGCCCTCGTGGTGCGCGGCGGTAGTCCTGATGAAAACCTGATTTTACTGGATGGAATAGAAATTTATAATCCCTATCATTTAGGCGGATTATTTTCCAGTTTTAATGCCAAAGCGCTTTCTGATGCGGAATTTCTGGCCGGCGGTTTTCCGGCGGAATACGGCAACCGGAACTCCTCTGTTGTATCGATCACTTCCCGTGAAGGCAATTCACGGCGAAAACTCTTTTTCAAGGACTCGAAATTTGGCGAACACTTTAATGTCAGTCAGATCCACGGTGAAGTCAGCCTGTTGACCTCCAAAGCCCTGCTGGAAGGTCCGGTTGGTAATGGGTCCTGGATGGTAGCCGCCCGCAGGACATACTTCGACAAGATAGCCGGCCTTTATTACACTTTTCAGGATGAAGATATGCCGGGGAAGTATTATTTTTGGGACACCCAGAGTAAAATTATTCAGAACATCACTGACAAGGACCGGATAACACTGACCGGTTATTACGGACGGGACTTCCTGGAAATGGATTTTCAGGATGATGAATCCAATGACGGGTTTAAGTTGGATTTTGACTGGGGAAATTATACCAATGGCATTCAGTGGCGTCATGTTCCCAATTCCAGAATCAATTCCACAACTGCTCTTTACCATACCAATTATGACTGGGATGTCACTCTGAAGTTTACACAGGAGGATTCTGTTGAAGGACAGGAATCTTTTACCAATGATGTCTCAATAATGGAAGAAGTCAGTTTGCGGGATTTTACCTTTAAACAAAAAGTGGATTATGCCTATTCCGAGAACCATCTTTTTTCCGCCGGTCTTGAATATAAACGGATGAAAATGAAAACTTTTCAGAAAGTCGAAGACATTACTTTCCTGAACCGGAATAAACATGTCGGCATTTTCGGCGCCTACCTTCAGGATAAATGGCAGGTAACGCCGTTATTAACATTGCAGCCGGGAATTCGAATCAGCCGCTATAACAACCACTCCAAAACCTACATTGATCCGCGCATCAGCCTGAAATACATGTTATCGGAAAATTCCGCCCTGAAAGCCAGTTGGGGTATTTTCAACCAATTCATTTTTACGGAAAGCAATGATGAAGAGATCCTGAATTTCGTCAATGTCTGGGCCATGGTGCCGGAGGATTTTGATGCCCAGAGTTGTCAGCATTTTATCGCCGGCTATGAAAAACATTTTAACAATGGCATCTTTGCCAGTATTGAAGGCTATTATAAGCCCTACTCCAACCTGCTGACAATTAATCCGAAAAATGATCCCTCCATACAAAGTGATGATTTTATCGAAGGCACCGGCCGGGCTTACGGTTTGGAATTGCTGGTCAAAAAATCCATGGGAAAATTTACCGGCTGGATCGGGTACACCTGGAACGGGCTGGAACGTAAGGTCGATTTTAACGGTGACGGCCGTGTTCGGGAAAAAGACGGTGAAATTTACAATCCAAAATATGACATGCCCCATTCTTTGAACATGGTTTTCAGTTATAAATTGAATAAGAAAAACAGCTTTGGCTTAACAGTGAAATCCAACAGCGGCCAGCCTTATACACCGGTGGTTGGGAAAACCTATACTCAAAGCGGCATGGGTGATTTTATGAACCCCTATGATAATCTGCGAACCATCTCCGGAAAGCGAAATTCCGCCCGCTATCCAATTTATTTTCGCAGTGACATTAGCTATGTTCGCGACATTGACCTGTTTGGTGCCGACGGCAAGTTCAAATTTCAAATCATCAATTTTACCAATCACTTTAATACGCTTTTTTACTACTGGCAGCATGACAAATCACCATCACAGGTGGAAGCTTTCAGCATGTTCCCGGTCACACCATCGGTTGGTATCGAATTCAAAATATAGGAGATTTTGTAATGATAAATAAAACAACACCAATATTGCTACTGATAATGAGCACTTTATTTCTGGCTAATTGTTCCAAAGAGATTTCCATCACAAAATTCAAAGATGATTATCAGGATTATGAAACGGAGAAACGGATTGAGGCGATTCTAAATGCTTCTGATATTGCCGAATCCATTGTTCGAATTGACAACACTCTGCTGGTAACCGACACTGAATTTTTTGATGGTCAGGATAATGATGGAGATTGGCAATCCTATGATGATCTCAATGGAAATGGAAAATGGGACAAAGACGAACCCCTAAATGATGATATCGGTGTCGGGATGGAAGAAAAAGGCAAAGGAAACGGAATCCCCGACCCGGGAGAACCCCACGTGGATGAAATCGATGAGATCATCCCCCACTTACATGATTCCACCTGGACCGTATCTCTTTATAATCAAACTGATAATATTCTAATTGCTGACTTTAAATGGCAGCAGCAGGCTGATGAATTCGAATATGAAGCCAACGGGGAAACCGGGAAAATGGAACGAATTACTTACGGTGGATATGTGCCTGACAATATTTATGCGGACCAGCTTGATTTTTCAAAAAACTATGAATTTGTTATGGAAAACGGAAGTGATATCATTACCGGTGGTTTTGAGGTTCAGAAACCAGTGGATTTTTTATTGGACCAACATGAAATAATCGAAGATACTGTAATGATTACACACAAAACAAATGATCATATCTTTTGGCACAGCGAATTTCCGGCAACCGTTTACTGGGTCGTTGTCGAAAGGATCATCAATGAAGATTCCACTAAAATCGTTGAAAGCAATCCTTTCAGTGCTGTCGCCCGCGCCGATGACGGCGGATGGCTGTGCATGGAGTTCTCATCAGAGCATGCGCCGGGACTCTATCAATTGACGGTCTATGTGCCTTCCAAAGATTACGGGCACTATTTTTTCTCCGGTTTACCTATTCGTGATGAGCAGTTGAATAATCTGCGTAATCAAAACGATGAAGTTGTGCTGGGCATTGCAGGTGCCATCAGCGCGAACCAGGTTTATTTCCGTGTCCGTGAATAAATGATAATACCTTCATTTGAACCAAGGCTGTTCCTATGGCCATCTGCCAATCACTCTTTCATTAAATCAGCGTGACTGGTGAAGCTTTTGGAACGGCCTTTTTAGGGTTTTATAGACCAGAAAAATATATAACAAATTAAAATAAATATTAAATGTTTAATATTTATAAATTACTGAAAAGAAAATTTGATGTTTATGTTAATCATAAGTAATTTTTCCCTATTATGAAACGACGAGTGAAAATAGCGCTGTTGATCCCGATCTTACTATTCTTTCTGCTTAGTGCGCTCATCTTTATAGTTTTCAATAGTTCTTACTGGAAAGCGCCAATGCTCAATCTTGTCAACAGCCGGGTGTTGAAAAAATTCGATTTGCAAATTTCAGTTGACAATCTGGAGGGCAATGTTTTACGCAATCTTGAATTTGTCAATTTTAAATTGCAGACCACCGCAGATAATACACTTATTCATGCAGAAAATCTGCACATCTCTTACCGGCTGCATACTTTTTTTTCCAGCCGGCCGGAAATCACCGGCATTGAAATAGACGGCGGCTCTATTGCTTTTCCTTCCGCCATCGATAGTCTGACTGAAAGATTTAAAACTGATGAAGAACAGTCCGAAACCACCACTGAAGCGATGGTTCGCGAACCGAAAATCTGGGCAACAAACTTTGGCATTACGGACTTCACCTATATTCATGGCGGTAATCCATTTAATATCAACATTTTATTCGGAGACTTAGCTATTCAGCAGGATTCTCTTTCCATTAATCTCGATACTGCCCGGGTTTTTATTAATGACCGCCTCAATACCGTTGCATTATCAACCACCAGCCTGACGAACAGTGACAATGGTTTTTTTATGCGGGATATTAAATTGTATAATCACGAGACAATAATTTCCGGGGAATTGAATTTTCCAAAAGATTCGGCCAATCATGTTCAATTTACAGTAGACAATCTTAAACCACAGTATTATTTACCCGAACAAAAAGAAGAGTTTTCTGAAGATGATTTCTTAGCTATGGAAGGAAAAATTAAGTTTGCTGATCATACCGAATTTGCGGGGATTTTTCACGGAATTCTGCGCGGTAATGAAATCAGCCGCGGAAATTTTAACGCGCACCTGGCTGAGGGGCTTTTTGATCTGGATGAGTTCCGGTTCACCGCCGGCCAGGAACAAGTAAAAATAGATTTCAACACCCTCTCTTCAAAAAATTATACCGGAAATTTAAAAGTCAGCGATCTGGATCTGCAAAAGTGGAATATTGTCAATACACCGACAAAATTGACCGGCACCACAAACTTTTCGGTCCGCGGCTCTTTCGGGAATCCGGAAAAGATCGCCGCCAATATTGATTTTTTTGATACCGATGTGGCTCCTTTGGATATCAATAAAATTCAGGGTGGCATTGTATATGAAAACAACCGGCTGGATATTATCGATACGATCCTGTGCAAACTGGATAATAATATGCTGCGCATAACCGGAAATGCTGACTTTAACAGCCAGCAAATTGATCTGGTTTGTGAACTAGAGGCGCCAAAACTCAGTATTTTTGCGCCGCTTGTAAAATCGCCGGAACTGCAGGGTGAAATTTCTGGTAAAATATTTGCCCGTGGGGACCTCACTAATCCCAACCTGAACGGGCAGTTAACCGCCAATAAAATCGGCATTCCGGAAATATTCTTTGAGGAGAGCAAACTTAATTTCGGACTGGTCAATCTGGCTCAAAACCGGTCCGGCAGTTTAGTTATGAATGCCAAAAACGGACGCTCCAACTTTATTGATGTGCCGCTTCCATTGCTCAATCTGGATATGTCTTTTAACAATGATACAACAAGGATCAAGAGTCTTGATATCAGGGGTGAAGAATTTAAACTGGATATAAACGGAAAAATTATCAGTTTTGAAACCTTTATTGTGGACCAGTTGGAAGGAACTTTAAAGACCACTGAATTTCATATCCCGGAACCGATTGTAGTCACATTGCAGGACAATACAGTTGGATTTCAGGAAATCAATCTGTCGGTTAATGGCAGTGATATTGAAGTAGATGGGCAAATGGAAGATAACCGGTTAAAATTTGCCAATATCAAAGTCCAAAATTTTGACCTCATTGCAATGAATGATTTTATTCCGGAAAAGCACCATCTTTACGGACAGGTATCGGGAAACTTTGATTACAATTCCAGTGAAAAAAATCAGGAAATTGATATTGACATTGAGGGTAAAAAGATTTCTTACCGGGATGATTATTTTAGCCGCTTTATTTGCGATTTATCCCTGCGCAATGAGAAAATTTTTGTTACTGAAATATCCTTGTCGGATTCAGCGTCGGGAGAGTTAACCGCCAAAGGAGATTTTTCCTGTAATTTTCCCACTGAAAAAGGTGAAAAATTCATAGACACCACAAGCACAATAGATATACATTTTGATTTTGATAATTTTGATTTGTCTATTTTGAATACTTATGTATTGTATAATATGAAATTAGGTGGAACCCTGCTGGGGGATTTTACTTTTACCAATACAATTCATAACCCGGATATTGATGCCTCCTTTTTTATTCTCCAGCCTGTATTTGATAAGGTCACAGCAAAAAGTTTACGCATCAATACCAATATTGAAAATTCAACCGCCCAATTAAATAATTTCTACCTGGTTGATGATGCCGGCTCTTATTATGGACGAGGCAGTCTGCCGTTAAAAATAGCCTTGCTGGATGGAATACTGGCGCTTGATGAGAGACGTGACCTGAATATCGATCTTAATTCGGAGATGACCGCTATACCCGCGCTTCCCGCTTATATTGAAGATATACAATCCCTGGAGGGCGATATGGCTGTTACTCTGAAAATCCGCGGCAAATCCAATGATCCGGTAACCAGGGGGAATTTTTCCATTGATAATGGTAAAGTAATCCTGACCGCCCTGGAAAATCCGATTTTTGATCTGACCGGTCAGGCAAACCTGGAAAATAATATTCTTCAGTTCGAGAATTTCAAAGGACAGATGAAAAGTGAAAACATGGCCAAAATTAAATCGGGTTTTGCCAATGTCATTAAGCGGTTTTTTACTAAAAACCTGATCAATCCCGATAAGCCCAACATAACAATTGCCGGAACAGTTGACCTGAATACATTACCAAAACCGGATATTGATATTACATTCACCGGTGAAGATGCTTATATCAGAACCCCTCTTGGCGACCAGGAAGGGATTGCTGACATTGACGTCTCAATTACCGGCCGGGACACATTAGTCGTCGATGGTGATATTTTGATGAAAAATTTCGTCATTCGTAATGAATTGACTTCTTCCGGGGAAACCTATATTGAACCTGAAGAGGGAGCAGTTCACACAGAAATCAATATTCACATAATTTCACCGGGAAATTTTTATATTCGCAACAGTAAATTGGATTGCGAACTGGAAGGTGAAGGATGGTTATTTAAGTCCGGTAATCAAGATATTGAGATCAGTGGTGACTTCAATATACTTAACGGGTCTTTATACTATCTCAATTGGGAATTAAAAGACTTGCAGGGCAATATTCTCTTCCGTCCGCAGGAATTGAACCCCACGCTGGATTTACAGGCGAAGCTGGACCTTTCCGGTATCTCTAGGGAACAAACAGAAAATCCGGCTACAGGCGCGCAACCACCGGATGATGAAATAGTCACGGTTTACCTCACCGGAGATTTTGAAAAACCAAACCTGCAGTTTGAATCGACCCAGTATTCCCAGAGTGATATTTTACGAATTCTGACATATACATACGATGGTGAGGAAGCGACTTTGAAAGAAAATGTTTATGATTATGCCGGCGCATATTTGCAGCGGCAGTTAGAGCGGCAGATCAGTAAGGTTAGCGGACTGGATGAATTCCAGTTAAGAGCCGATGGAAATATTTTTGAAGGACTGGACACCCAGATCAGTATTATGATGGGGAGAAGAATCACCAATAAACTTTATGTAACCTATGAAAAAGATTTTGATAAATTAAATCCCAAAAGTTCCTATGGCCTGCGCTATAGGATCGACAGAAAGAAATCAATCAGTGGACAAATCGATAATAATGGATTATTTCAAATTAAATACAGATTCCGGCATCATTACTAAGCAACTGTTATTATGGCTGTTGCTTCTGCTTTTCCCGCTTATGTCCTATGGACAGATCAGTGGTGGAAAGCGATATAACATCAACTCAATTGTTGTGCAAGGCAATCACCGGTTTGATGATAAAGAAATCACTAAAATCATTAGCCTGTCCAAAACAAATTTCTTTCCCACACAACGATTGTCCCGTACCATGATCAAAACAGACCGGTTGCGCATCAAAACCTTTTACCAAAAAAACGGATTTCTGGATTGCAATGTTGAAGATTCTTTATACATTGACAAAGACCGCCAGGTGGATATCTTTTTTACCATTGATGAAGGTGAACAGTTTTTTTTATCGGAAATTGCGATTATCGGCAACAAATTATTTGAAAAGGAAAAAATTCATGCCGGGCTAGACCTGGAAACCGAAGAACCCTATAATCCTTTACAAGTCCGAGAAGCGATCAAAAGAGTAGAAGAACATTATGAAAACAATGGAAAGCCTTTTGCCTATATTCGCGATTCATTAATATTTAACGACAACATGATAACGATGCGGCTCAATATAAAAGAAGGCCGCACAATGCTGATCAATGACATTATAATCAAGAACAATAAAAAAGTCAAAACAAGTGTTATAAAACGCGAGTTAGTCATTCGCAGTGATGACCTTTATTCAAAAAAGAAAATAGAACGGAGTAAAAAATATCTTCTGAATCTGGGTTTATTTACATCCGTCAATATCAACCATTCTGATGTTGATACAGCCGATAATAAAATTGACCTGATTGTTTATGTTCGTGAACAGGATATGCGTTATTGGGAATTCAATACCGGTATTGTTCAGCGCGAAGGACTGGGAACCGAAGTTAACACCACTTTTATCATTTCCGGTTTGTGGCGGCATAAAAATATAAACAACAGCGCCCGTGGGATAAGTACCAGTTCCGAAGTCGGCGTCAACCCTTACAATTTTACCAGAAGCCCGGATTTCAATGCTGATATCAGCTATTTTGAACCCTGGGCCTTTGGGTTTCGCTCCACCGGATTAATTAAATTATTTATTGATGATCTGGAACAGAAGCAGTATGAATACACCAAGTATGGATTGGAAACATCACTGATTATCAATCCCGATAAACGGAATTACATGAAAGCAGGATTTGAATTCAGTGAAATTGATAACAAATTCGAAAGTATAGATACAACTATTTTCCGGGAAATAGAACGTGAAAAAGAACGGGCCATTATTTTTGATTACAATCGTGACCGCAGAAATGATTTCATGTATCCCAGCAAGGGTCATTTATTTACGGCATCGGCAAAAATTACAAGTTCCATTCTGGGAGGTACGGAAGATTATTTCAAACTTGAAACCTCCTACAGTGAATACTTCCAGGTTTTCCGTAAAATCGTTCTGGCTTACCGTGCAAAAATTGGCTATCTGGCTCCTTATGCCTCAGATAATTCAGCGCCGCAATACGAAAAATATTATCTCGGCGGTGCTAATAGTATGCGGGGTTGGGATAATCTGATGTTTTTATCCAAGAAAGGTGAGGATGGTTCCATCATCGCCCAAAGAAAACGGGTAAAAGTATTAACAAATTTCGAAGCCCGCTTTCCCATCTACTGGATTATTGGCGGTGAAATATTTTTTGATGGCGGAAACCTGGTTTCTGACATTACGTCACTCCGCAACAGTCAATATAGATGGAACTTTGGATTTGGTCTGACTGTTGCGACTCCACTTGGACCGGCAAGAGTTGATCTTGCCAGACCTTTGTTAAAAGATGAAAAGCGTTGGGTACCGCAATTCGCGATATCCTATGCATTCTAAAAAAAATAGTGGAGGAAAATATATGATCTCTTTTGATAAACTGACCATTAAAGCGCAGGAAATCGTCAAAGAAGCGATTCAGTCAGCGCAAAATCTCTCACAACAACAGATCCAGCCGGAGCATTTACTGCTTAGTATTTTGTCAGTGGCTGATAATGTCGGACTGGTAGTGCTGAAAAAAATTACCGGGAATGTGGATACTCTTAGCAATGCCGTAAAAAAACTGGTAGAGAGAAATCCCAAAATTTCCGGTGGTATCGGGCAACCCTATTTGTCACAGGACTCTGAAAAAGTGTTAGACAAAGCAGCAAAATTGGCAGAGGACTTTGGCGACGAATATATCAGTGCCGAACATTTTTTGCTGGCACTTGAAAATAAGGCGAAAAATGAATTAAAGCAGCTATTCCGCGAAAATGGTATCAAAGAGGACACACTGCTCAATGCGCTGAAAGAAATTCGCGGCTCCCAAACCATTAGCGATCAATCTCCGGAAGACAAATACCAGGCCCTCAAACGCTATTGCCGTGACCTGAATGATATGGCGAAAAAAGGCAAACTGGATCCGGTGATCGGCCGTGAAGAAGAAATACGCCGGACTCTGCAAGTCCTCTCCCGGCGCACAAAAAACAATCCGGTTCTCGTCGGAAATCCCGGTGTAGGTAAAACCGCTATCGCAGAAGGACTGGCATTGCGAATTGTATCGGGAGATGTGCCGGAAACCATCAAAGACAAGCGCATCCTCTCCCTTGATATGGGCGCGCTGATCGCCGGCGCAAAATTCCGCGGCGAATTTGAAGAGCGGCTGAAAACCGTGATCAAAGAAGTCGGTGAATCCAATGACAACATTGTTCTGTTTATTGATGAAATTCATACTGTTGTTGGAGCCGGGGCAGCTGAAGGTGCAGTGAATGCCTCCAATCTTCTGAAACCGGCATTGGCCCGGGGTGAATTGCGCTGTATCGGCGCAACAACCTTTGATGAATACCAGAAGTACATTGAAAAAGATAAGGCCCTGGAACGCCGTTTCCAGCCGGTACAGATCAATGAACCTTCCGTAGATGACGCTATCGCAATTCTGCGGGGGATCAAGGAAAAATATGAGATCCATCACGGGATCAGTATCAAAGACAGCGCGATCGTTGCTGCCGTCGAATTATCCGACCGGTATATCAGTGAACGGTTTCTGCCCGATAAAGCCATCGATCTGATGGACGAAGCCGCCAGCCGTCTCAAATTGGAAGTGGATTCCACGCCGGCGGAACTGGATGAATTGCAGCGGAAAATCAATCAGATGGAGATCGCTCTGCGGGCATTAAAAAAAGAAAAAGACCATAAACAGTCAAAAGAGCGGTATAAGGAAGTTCAGCAAGAACTGCCGAATCTGAAAGAACAAGCCGCCGCCCTTCGCCAGGAATGGGAAGAAGAAAAAACAATCATCAATATTGTCAATAGTCTGAAAAAACAAATTGATGAAACCAAACAGCAGGCTGAAAAGGCCGAACGGGAAGGTGACTGGGAAAAAGTCGCGCAATTAAAACACTCAAAACTACTTAGTCTGCAACAAGACCTGGAAAATAAAAATAAAGAATTAATAGAGAAGCAAAAGAACAAGCAATATATTCGCGAAGAAGTCACTGAAGAAGATATTGCCGAGATCGTCTCCAAATGGGCCCATATTCCAGTTAAAAAACTGATTGAAAGTGAAAAGAAAATTCTGCTGCAACTGGAAAATAAACTGCATGAACGGGTTGTGGGACAGGAAAAAGCCATCAAATCCGTGGCAGATTCGGTTCGCCGCGCCCGGGCCGGACTGCAGGACAGAAACCGTCCGCTGGCCTCCTTTATCTTTACCGGGTCAACAGGTGTGGGAAAAACCGAGTTGGCCAAAGCCCTGGCTGAGTTCCTCTTCAGCGATGAAAATGCCCTGGTGCGGATCGATATGTCAGAATACATGGAACGACACGCAGTGGCAAAACTGATCGGCGCCCCGCCCGGATATGTGGGCTATGATGAAGGCGGACAATTAACCGAAGCGATCCGGCGCCATCCCTACTCTGTGATCTTGCTGGATGAGATTGAAAAGGCCCATTATGATGTCTTCAATCTTCTGTTGCAGGTTCTCGATGACGGCAGACTGACTGACAGCAAAGGCCGTGTTGTGGATTTCACTAACACAATTCTGATCATGACCTCAAATCTTGGATCCCACCTGATCACCAGCCAAACCTCGGAATTGACAGAAGAAAATATCGCGGAAAAATATGATGTTATTCAGAAAACCGTGATGAACGAGCTGAAAGATCATCTGAAGCCGGAATTTTTGAACCGTATTGATGAAACCATTGTATTTACACCGCTCCTTCCTCATGAAATTGAGGATATTGTCAGAATTCAGTTCAGACATCTCTTAAGCCTTGCCGCTAACCAGAATATGAATGTGACACTCACTGAAACCGCGGTTAAGCACCTGGCGAAAGTCAGCTGGGACCCGGTTTACGGCGCCCGTCCGGTTAAGCGGAACATTCAGAAATTACTGCTGAATCCCATGGCCGAGTTGATCCTGTCAGGAAAATTAAAGGAAAATGATCACATAACCATTGATTATGATGGGTCGGAGTTAAAATTTGATATAAAGTAAAACAATCAAAACCGCAAAAAAATAATAGCCCTCTAAAATTGACAAACATTAGAGGGCTATTTAAAACTCTGATAAAAAATTGAGCTCTACATGATTTATAGTGGGTAAAAGGTTACTTCGTTTTTAAACTGTTAAACTCTTTCAGAGTTTTAATAATGTTTATTTTTTTCCGTGGGTTTACACCCACGGTTATTATTGTTTAATCCCTTCGGGATTATATGAAATACATTAAGTCTTAAAATTGACAGGTAATTTTGTTCTTCTGGCATTATAAAAATTACCGTTAAAAAAAGATAAATAACTGACGTTAAGAATTTTATACTGTTTGAGCGTTGTAAATCAAAAAAATGAAATCCTTAAGAAAAATTACAACTAAACATAAAACAAATAAAAATAAATAAATAATTAAGCGAGTTTATAAGATTTAGTCAGTTATTTATCTTTTTAGGTAATTTTTATATCCGGCAGTTGCCGGAATTTT
>CAYYMT010000053.1:0-23750 GCA_964472715.1 uncultured bacterium
CTCAAGTTTTCGTTTAATCATTTTTTCAAAAGTCACTTACCTATATGCCAAGATTGGGTCCATGAAGAATTTTGTCATTTAATTAATTGTAAAAACAATATTTTAATGACATGATTTATGGTGTGGTTGCTTTGTGTTAATATTGGTCAGGTCAGCAATAAAAGGAGGGGTGTATAAAATTAATACAATTGAATTATTGCTAATTTTAACTATAAACAGTAAAAATTGATAAAATTAATGATTTTTGATAAAAACAAAATCCTACTAAAATCAAAATGCCTGAAAACACCACACTGTTTTAAAAACAATCACTCATTACTATCACGATTTTAAAACCATCAGGAGCGTGGGAAATAATTAATACAATTATTTGAATTACTGATTTTTTGATTTTAAAAATGAGCCGCCGGACTATTGAAAAACCGGCACATTCTGTAATAATTGCATAATTACATTTTCTTTAAAATAAACCTTGCCTATTGACGCTTAAATGAAGTTGGCATTATTGTTTAAATAATTGAAGCCAGCTTCCAGTGGACAACTTTTTTTATTTAAGCCGCTCCTCTATATGTTGTGCTTACATCAAAAAAAACACAAAATACGGTTGTGTTTTTGAAAATTCCATAATATATTTATTTCAGTTTTAAAAAATATATTCAGCAAATACTCAGAAAAAAGTTAAGAATGTAATCGCTTTTTTACAGGGGAAAATTTATAGGGTTGGTGCATAATCATTCACATAAATTTTACTCTGTTTAAGACTATGAGGAGAAGGGGAAATGTTTCAAAAAATTGTAAAAAGAAATCATGAAGTGGTTTCTTTTGACATGCAAAAAATCCAGCAAGCCCTCTTAAAGGCAGGGGAAGCAACCAAAGAATTTGGCGAACCGACAGCAAAAAAACTGACCATGCGGGTGGTTTCCATGGCCGATGCCATGATTCCGGATGAAGTTCCGGCTGTTGAGCAAATACAGGACATTGTGGAGGAAGTTTTACTGGCTTCGCCTTACAAGAAAACCGCCAAAGCTTATATATTGTACCGGGACCAACATGCTAAGATTCGTGAACTTGTATCCGCCGCCAACGCCGACCTGGTGGAAAAATATATCGGCCAGACCGATTGGAAGGTCAAAGAAAACAGCAATATGGGCTATTCACTCCAGGGATTGAACAATTATCTCGCCTCTGAATTGAGTAAAATTTACTGGCTCAATAATATTTATCCGGAAGAGGTAAAGAAGCGGCATCTGGACGGGGATTTCCACATTCATGATCTCAGCCAGTTGTCTGTTTATTGTGTGGGGTGGGATTTATCTGACCTGATCCAGACCGGCTTTCGCGGTGTCAGCGGCAAAATCGAATCATCACCGGCCAAACATTTTCGCAGCATTCTGGGGCAGGTTGTCAACTTTTTCTATACATTGCAGGGGGAAGCCGCCGGCGCCCAGGCCTTTTCCAATTTTGACACACTGCTGGCGCCTTTTATTTATTACGATCAACTCTCCTATGAGGAAGTCAAACAGGCCATGCAGGAATTTGTTTTTAACATCAATGTTCCCACAAGAGTTGGATTTCAAACACCTTTTACCAATATTACCATGGATTTGGTCGTTCCCAAAACCCATGTGGACCAGGCGGTGATCATTGGCGGAGTGCCCCAGGATAGATCTTATGGCGAATTTCAGAGAGAAATGAATATGATCAACCGCGCTTTTCTGGAAGTTATGGCCGAAGGAGACGCCAAGGAACGGGTTTTTACCTTTCCGATTCCCACTTATAACATCACCTCGGATTTTGACTGGGACGATGAGAATATTGATTATTTATGGGAAATCACCGCGAAATATGGAATCCCTTATTTTTCTAATTTCATCAATTCCGATATGAATCCGGAAGATGCCCGCTCAATGTGCTGCCGGTTACGACTGGATAATCGAACGCTCGAAACACGCGGCGGCGGTCTCTTTGGTGCGCATCCCCTGACCGGTTCCATTGGCGTTGTTACGATCAATATGCCGCGACTGGGATATGTGGCGAAAAAGGAAGATGATTTCATTGATCGCCTTGACCGCCTGATGGATATTGCCAAAACCAGCTTGGAAATCAAACGGAAAAGTTTAGAGGTTTATACGGCCCAGGGATTATACCCCTATGTAAAATTTTATCTTCGCAACATGTACAAGCGTTTCAATAAATTTTGGAAAAACCATTTTTCCACTATCGGACTGGTGGGTATGAATGAAGCCCTCATCAATCTTTTCGGTCAGGATGTCGGCTCTGAAAAAGGCCGTCAGTTCACGCTGCGGGTAATGGCGCATATGCGTGAGAAATTGATTGCCTATCAGGAAGAAACAGGCAACAATTATAACCTGGAAGCAACACCGGCGGAAGCCACATCTTTCCGGTTGGCCCAGTTGGATAAAAAATTCTATCCTGACATCATTACTGCCAATGAAGTGATGGGACAGCGAAATTCCGCGCCCTATTATACAAACTCCACTCAATTACCGGTGAATTATACCGATGATATTTTTGAATCCCTGGACCTTCAGGATGAAATTCAAACCAAATATACCGGCGGAACTGTGGTTCATCTTTTTGGCGGAGAACGGATTCATGAAGGGGAAACCGTGAAAAAACTGGTGCGTAAGATTTGCGAAAATTATAAACTCCCCTATTTTACCATTACACCCACTTTCAGTATCTGCCCGACTCACGGATATATTGCCGGTGAACATTTTAAGTGTGATAAGTGCGGCGAAGCCACCGAAGTCTTCTCACGGGTGGTGGGCTATCTCAGGCCCGTATCACAATGGAATGACGGAAAAAAAGCGGAATATGATGTACGGAATATGTTCAAAATGGAAGATATGCTCTCATGATTATCGGCGCCCTTCAAAAAACATCCTTAATTGATTATCCCGGTGAAATCGCGGCTGTCATTTTCACCCAGGGCTGTAATTTCCGCTGTCCCTATTGTCATAATCCGGAACTTGTGGACAAAAACCGATTTACAACACCTCTTGACAATAATGAAGTGCTGGCCTTTTTACGCCATCGCCAGGGGTTGCTGGATGGTGTGGTGATCACCGGAGGTGAACCAACGATCCATAAAGACCTGCCGGAATTTTTACAAAAAATTAAACAAATGGGGTATCTGATCAAGCTGGATACAAATGGGACAAATCCGGCTATGGTCAGAAGAGTAACCGATATCAACCTGGTTGATTACATTGCCATGGACTACAAAGCGCCATTGGGGAAATACGCGGATGTGGTTCGGGCGGAAGTGAATGTCCACCACATCATCGACACCATGGAAATAATCAAAAATTCCGGTGTCAAATACGAATTCCGTACAACAATTGTTAAGGAATTACTGTCCCCCGATGATGTTCAAACAATCAAGCATGAGATCGGATCAGGAGAAAAATACTGTATTCAGGAATTCAATCCGACCAAGACCCTCGATGAAAGTTTTCTGGAATGCAGTACTTTTTCTCCTCAGATATTGAAGGATATTCAGGATACCGAACAAAAGCATTTCAAAACAGAACTCATTCGATAACATACTCAATACCATTTGTCTCGAGTAGAAGGGCTTGCTTACCACAAGCCCTTCAGTTTTTGTGAATACTATTTTCTCCATTATAGATAAAAAAACAACTGGAATTCCAAAACAATATTTATTAGTTTGTAAGAAACAGTTGAGAGCATTATTTTTTTTAAACGTACCCGGCAAAACTGCTCAGCTGAACGATGTATAAATGGAAAAATGAATGACAGATAACAGAGCAACTACTTTTACTATCAATATTAGAAATAAATCCAATTCAAGAATCGACCACTATTTATCTGATCAATTAGAGCAGTATTCCCGCTCAAAAATAAGCAACCTGATCAGAGATAAATTGGTCCTAGTCAACAATATGCCTGTCAAACCTTCCTACAAATTAATGGAAAATGATCAGGTGCTGGTTAAAATTCCCGCTGAAAAGCCCAAAGATATTATTCCGCAGCAAATGGAACTGGACATACTTTATGAAGATGACCATTATATCGCTGTGAATAAAGCCAGCGATATTCCGGTTCATCCCGGCGCCGGTACCAGTGACGGCACCCTGGTTAACGGATTGATGTATTACACGAAAAATCTCAGCACCGCCGGAGGGTCTGAACGGCCCGGATTGGTTCACCGGCTGGATAAAGATACCACCGGCGTACTGGTTTGCGCCAAAAATGATGAGGCCCACTGGAAATTGAGTGAATTATTTTCCGAGCGAAAAGTTGACAAAGAATACCGGGCTATTGTCTGGGGGCAACCCAATTGCGGCAGGATCATTGAACAACCCATTGGCCGCAGCAGCAAAGACCGGAAAAAATACAGTGTCCGGGAGAAAGGAAAATCTGCCAAAACCGAATATGAGGTAATACAAAACTGGAAAATTTTATCCCTGCTGAAAATAATTTTGCACACCGGCAGGACGCACCAGATCCGTGTGCATATGAAACATTGCCATGCGCCGGTATTAGGCGATTCCGCTTATGGCAATGATAACGGCCGGATCAAAGGGCTAAATCAGTTTAAGCGGGAAATATGCCGGGAACTTCTGAAAATTTCCAACCGGCAGATGCTGCATGCCTACAAAATTGGTTTCCAGCATCCTTTTACCCAAAAGAAAATGGAGATTGTTGCCCCCCTGCCGGAGGATTTCAACCGTGCGATAACTCTATTAAATGAAAATAAGGATTTACTCATTGGGTATTGAGGGATCAATAGAAAAGTTTATAGAATATCTCGGGAATGAACGGAACTACTCTCCGTTGACCATGGAAAATTATGCCCGTGACCTGAATCAGTTTGTCGCTTTTTACCGGGATTTTTATAATCAAACAACTGTTCACCCCAGGGATATTACAAAAAAATCAATTCGCCACTTTGCCGGCAAGATGAATGAAACCGGGCTCAAGAATACCACAATTTCCCGGAAAATTGCCACGATCAAGAGTTTTTTTAAATTTTTAATTTCCGAAGAAATCATTAAAAAAAATCCGGCAGCGGGAATAAAAAGCCCTAAAGCCGAAAAAAAATTACCCATTATCATATCATCTGAAAAAATTGCAGTGGCGCTTGAAAAATTTAAAAGCAATACTTTTCAGGATACGCGCAACCGCCTGATCCTGGAACTTTTTTACAGCACAGGCATACGTTTGGGAGAACTCGTTGATATTTCCATAAAAGATATCAATCAAAAAAAACAACGGATTCGAATCTACGGAAAGGGTAGCAAAGAGCGAATAGTTCCCTTTGGTAAAATTGTTGCAGAAGTAATGAATAATTATCAAATAAAAAGAGTTGATAAATTTGGAAAAATCAATCAGCAAGCGCCATTATTTTTAAGTAACAGAGGGAAACGACTGTCACGACAAATGATCCAAATTATTGTAAAACAAACTTTAGAAGAGGTCTCTGAGCAGTTGCACCTCAGTCCCCATGTATTACGCCATTCCTTTGCCACGCATATGCTGGACAGGGGAGCGGAACTCCTGGCGGTTAAAGAAATTCTGGGACATGAGAGTCTGTCAACGACACAATTATACACGCACTTGCAAACCAATCAGTTACAGGCGCTGTATAAAAAAGCTCATCCTCATGGTTAACCATAAAAAAAGGAGAAGATTATGGATTTTGAAATCACTGTAAGACACCACGAATTGCCGGAGAACGTCAAAGAATATGCGAAAAGTGAAATGGAAAATTTGCAAAAATACCATGACCGTATCATAAATGCCAAAATGGTTCTCGACAGTCAAAAAGAAGGTGAAATTGCCGAATTAACATTTCATATAACGGGTAAAGATTTTATTGCCAAGGAAACCACTGACAATATTTCCAAATCAATTGACATGGTGGTCAAGAAAGCCTCCAGGCAATTGAAAAAGTATGTTGAAAAAAGGAATAATCAATAATGCGCCTCACTGTTGAAAAAGTTTTTAAAGATAACAAGGATAAACTAAAACTTCATCTGATCAATGCCGAGGGTAAAATGGACAATGAAGTGGTTTCTTCACGACTGAATCGTCCGGGATTGGAACTCACCGGTTTCTGGGAATATTTTCAGAAAGAAAGAATACCGGTTTTCGGCATGAAAGAAAAAAAATACCTCGCTACGGTATCCATCGATAAAAAGAAAAATATATTCACAAAACTTTTCAGCAGTGGAATTGCCTGCGCCCTCTTTGCACACGGGACCAAACCGGAAAAGTATATTTTAGATATGGCTGATCTGTTTAAGATTCCCGTGTTCTACTCCGAAGTATTAACAGAGGATGTCATCAGGATTCTCGTGGAATATTTAAACTGGGAATTAGCCCCCCGCAAAATAGTCCACGGTACCCTGGTTGACGTTTACGGTGTTGGATTGCTGATCACCGGCCGGAGCGGCATCGGCAAGAGTGAAATTGCCCTGGACCTGGTAGAACGCGGCCACCGGCTGGTATCTGACGACTCTGTCAATATTATTCGCCGGGCGGACAATGTACTGATTGGCACCGGGCGTCATTTACTGGAGCATCACCTGGAAATTCGCGGCATCGGGATCATCAATATTGCCAGTATGTTCGGCGTGCGTGGTATTCGTAAACAGAAAAGAATTGAAGTTAAAATCAATCTGGAAGACTGGGATGAAAATAAAGAATACGAAAGAATTGGCGCCATAGACAAAAAAGAAAGCCTGCTGGGGGTGGATGTACCTCTGGTCAACCTGCCGATCTATCCCGGCAAAAATATTACAGTAATCGCCGAAACAATCGCCCTGAACCATATGCTAAAAGTCTATGGAAAAAATGCGGCCAAAGATTTTGAGAAGATGCTGGAATTGAAAATCAAGGAAAAACGCAAAAAACGGGGATTGGAAAATTATTTAAAAGGCGATTTTGAATAATAGAATTGATCTTTTGATAATTGACAAAAATTATTTAAAATTACGATTAATTTTATTTTGATAATTACGAAAGGAAAAATATGGAAAAATATTATTTTACTTCAGAATCCGTGACTGAAGGTCATCCTGATAAAGTTTGTGACCGGATATCCGATTCCGTCCTGGACTCCCTCCTGCGAAAAGACCCTGAGAGCAGAGTCGCCTGTGAAACAATGGCAACCACCGGAATGATCATGATTGCCGGTGAAATTACAACCAATGCCTATTGTGATATGCAAAAAGTCGTTCGCAATGCGCTCAGAGAAATTGGGTATACTGACTCTTCTTTTGGTATTGACGCCGATGATTGTGCTGTCCTGACCTCGATAGATGAACAAAGTCAGGATATTGCTGTGGGCGTAAATGAAGAAAGTGACCATGAACAGGGCGCCGGTGACCAGGGAATGATGTTTGGCTATGCCTGCAATGAAACCCCCGAGTTAATGCCCCTGCCGATATTATTAGCAAATCAACTGACCAGGCAACTCACCGACAAACGGAAAGACGGTACGCTAAAATGGGCCCGCCCCGATGGGAAATCCCAGGTTACTGTGGAATATGTGGATGGTAAACCCAATAAAGTGGCCAAAGTGGTAATTGCTGCCCATCACAGCGCCGATGTCAGCCGTGAAAAACTGGAAAAAGAGATCAAAGAACATGTGATCCAACCGGTTTGTGGCCAATATCTGAGCGATGAGACAGAATATTTTATTAATTCCACCGGCATATTTGTGGTTGGCGGCCCGAAAGCCGATGCCGGTCTCACCGGTCGCAAGATCATTGTCGACACTTATGGCGGCATGGGACGACATGGCGGCGGCGCTTTTTCCGGAAAAGACCCCTCTAAAGTTGACCGTTCCGGTGCTTATGCGGCCCGTTATATTGCCAAGAATATTGTGGCTGCCGGACTGGCGGAAAAATGTGAAGTGGAATTGGCTTATTCCATTGGCGTTGCGGAACCGGTTTCTTTGTATGTGAATACATTTGGCACCGGCAAGGTTGATGAAAAGGATCTTGAAGATGCCGTCCGCAAAATATTCCCCACAAAACCCGGTGATATTATCAAACATTTGAAATTAAAACGGCCTATCTTCAAGAAAACTTCCGCTTATGGCCATTTTGGCCGTGAATTACCGGAATTTACCTGGGAAAAAACAGATAAAATAGATGAATTAAAAAAGGTTTTTAAGTAATGAGTAACGATTATAAAATAGCAGATATAAATTTAGCTGATTTCGGTCGCAGAGAAATTGAGATCAGTGAGCATGAAATGCCGGGACTAATCTCCCTGCGTAAAAAATATGGTAGCGAAAAGCCTCTTAAAGGCGCGCGGATTACCGGCTCACTGCATATGACTGTGCAGACGGCAGTATTGATAGAAACGCTGATAGAACTGGGGGCGGATGTCCGCTGGGCCTCCTGTAATATTTATTCCACCCAGGACCATGCTGCCGCCGCTGTTGCAAAAGCCGGCATTCCTGTTTTTGCATGGAAAGGCGAAACTTTGGAAGAATACTGGGAATGTACGCTGAACGCGCTCTCTTTCCCCGGTGGTAAAGGTCCTAACCTGATCGTTGATGACGGTGGAGATGCGACCCTGCTGATGCACATGGGATACAAAGCTGAAGAAGACGCGTCTATCCTGGATAAAGAAGCCGGGAGTGAAGAAGAACAATGCATATTGAATCTTCTCAAACGGGAACTCAAATCAGACCATGGCAAATGGCACCGGTTTGTTAAAGACCTCAAGGGAATTTCCGAAGAGACTACCACTGGTGTTCATCGTCTGTATCAAATGATGAAAAAAGGTGAATTGCTGGCGCCGGCGATCAATGTCAATGATTCCGTCACCAAGTCTAAATTTGATAATCTTTACGGATGTCGCGAATCCCTGGCGGACGGTATAAAAAGAGCTACCGATGTCATGGTAGCGGGAAAAACCATCTGTGTCCTGGGATATGGCGATGTGGGCAAAGGCTGCGCCCAATCCATGCGCGGTTTCGGCGCTCGTGTCCTGATCACGGAAATTGATCCCATTTGCGCGTTGCAGGCCTCCATGGAAGGTTTTGAAGTTACAACAATGGAAGAGGCTGTTAAAGAGGCCTCCATCTTTGTCACCGCCACCGGAAATTTTGGCGTTATTACTGTGGAACATATGAAAGCCATGAAGGACCAATCCATTGTTTGTAATATTGGTCACTTTGATTCTGAAATTGAAGTTGCCAAGTTGGAAAAATTTCCCGGTATAAAGGAAACCAATATCAAACCACAAGTGGATAAGTTCACTTTCCCTGATGGAAATTCAATCTACCTGCTGGCGCGCGGCCGTCTGGTAAACCTGGGGTGCGCAACCGGACATCCTTCCTTTGTAATGTCCAATTCCTTTACCAACCAGGTGCTGGCACAAATGGATCTCTGGAATAAACGGCATGATTATGACATCAATGTTTACCGGTTATCCAAAAAACTGGATGAAGAAGTCGCCCGTCTCCACCTGGGACAACTGGGTGTCAAACTGACCAAAATGACAGAGGAACAGGCGGAATACATCGGCGTGCCTGTTGAAGGTCCTTATAAACCTGAGCATTACCGGTACTAATAAATTCAACCTATCAACTTAAAAGCCTTCCTGATCAGGAAGGCTTTTTATTATTTGGATACTGTCACGACTTCATATGAAGACGTTTTATGTAAATGAGGTATTATTTTAACCATTATAATAATCCTCAAAAAATGTCACCAGTGCACACTCACTGCTTGATCTTATAAAACATAAAAGCCCCAATAGTGAAGAAAACGACATTCCCCATCCAGGCGGCAGAAATGGGTTCCAATACCCCTTTGAATCCCAGCACCTGCCCGAATTTTATAAACCCGTAATAAACAAAAATTACCAACAAACTGATACCGGCGCCAAAACTGGTGTTTTTGCGTGTTTTGTAAGCGGTCAGGGGCAGACCGAACAGGATCACAATCAGGCTGGTCATGGGAAAGGCCATTTTAAAATGCAGATTAACTTCCCATTTTCTGGCATCATTGCCACTGAATTTCATGCGCGAAATAAACTGACGCAATTCCGTAAACCGCATTTCTTCCGGTTTACGGTTGAGATTGGCAATGTCATCAGGCGTAAAATTCAGCGCCATCACCGTATCAGAACGAACCGATGTGGCGATCTCACCGCTGGTTCCTTCAAAATCCCTGATAATGAAATCTATCAGCAACCAGTTTTTTTGTTCCGGCTGCCAGATCATCTTGCGGGCATCAATTCTCCGTTTCAGACTATTATTTTCATTTTCCTGTATGGTAATGGTACGGCCGGTATTTTCTTTGAGATAAAATCGTTTGATAACAATATTCCGCTGTTCGGATTCCTGAAAAGTAATATTATTAAAAATTGTTTTGCTGGTTTTACGGTGGCGATGCATCAGGTTCCTCTCCATTTCGATACGGGCCCTGGACGCCGGAATTACCACACAATCCTCAAAGAAAAAAGAACCGATGCTGATAAACACGCCCAGGACGATAATCGGTGTTGACAGCCGGTACATGCTGATAGCAGAACTTTTGATTGCGGTCAATTCATTATGCTTTGCCAAATTTCCGATCGTGAAGACAGATGCCAATAATACGGACATGGGAATGGCAATAGATATAAACCAGGGCAACTGGTATTTATAAAATTGCAGTACCTGCTCAAAGGTGAGATTATACTTGAGAAACCAATCAATCTTTTCAATTACATCGACAATATGAAAAATAACCAAAAAGGCCAGAATGGCCATCAGCCAGATGGATAAAAATTTTTGTAATACATATCTGTCAATTAATTTTATCATACCTAAAAATCTAATAAATGTAATTCAATATATTAAACTTTTTTCCTTTTATTCTGGAACCTGTTCTTCTCATGGTGATATTTTCTAAAATTACAATTTATTATCAGATGAAGATAGAATTAGCAGAGTGATGAAATTGTTCTGGCCTCTCAGATGGTTTCGGATCATGGAAAATTTGTCATTCACAGAACCGATATCAATAGGCATTTTGTCTACTCTTTTGAACCTTTAATAATTTTTGTTATTGAAGTTGACATTGCAAAAAAAATTAAGTAACTAGTTATTGATGAACGCTTAAGAGGCATAATGATTTGTAAATGTTAATTAAAAAAAGGAGATTAAAATGTCTATTAAAAAAGTATGGATTGAAGATGGTTGCACCTCTTGTGGTATATGTGAAACAATATGTCCTGAAGTTTTCGAACTTGAAGATGTTGCCGTGGTAAAAGAGGATGCCAATTTTTCCGATTTTGAAGATGAAATCAAAGAGGCAGCTGACAGTTGTCCTGTTGATGTTATTAAATATGAATAGTAATTAATTTGTGTTTACAAAATTAGAACAATAATTAATAAGAAAGGAAATTAATGACGAAAAAGTATCCATTAGGTAATGGAGCGATTAAATGGATTTCAACCGATTGGCTGAAATCTCATTTGGATGATGATTTAATAATAATTGATACACAACCCAATGTACATGACTATATCAAAGAACATATTCCCGGAGCGAGATATATGAACCAGGCCTTATTGAGGGTACCTTTAAAGGGCCTGCCTGCTCAATATGTGCCGGAAGAAGTGGTACAATCCTTATTTAGGCGTCTTGGAATTGACAAGGAAAAACCGGTTGTTGTTTATACCGGAGTTGGACCTCATAAAGGCTGGGGAGACGGACTGGAACAGACGATGGTTGCCTATACGTTCGCTCGTTTTGGCCATGAAAATGTCTATATTTTAGATGGTGGAATTGATAAGTGGAATGATGAAAATAAACCAACAAGTCAACTCTATCCTGAGGTAACCCCCTCTTCTTTCACAGTTGAGGTGCAATCTGATTTCATGGTCTCTTTTGATGAGATTCTCACCTTAAAGGATAAAGATGAGGTGGTGCTTTTAGATGCGCGACCCGCTGATGTTTACACCGGACAGGGACCCTGGCGAAAACCCGGTCACATACCAGGTGCTGTTAATCTGCCGTGGAAATCCTTGATGGATGACAATAATCCACGTCTTCTCAAACCGGATGAAGAACTACACAAATTGATTGAATCTGTTGGGGCAACTAAGGATAAAACAATTATTTGTTCCTGCGGTACCGGTCGGGAAGCCACTAATGAATTTAACCTGTTTAAATTTTATTTAGGATTTCCTTCCGTAAAAATTTACGAAGGTTCTTTTACTGAATGGGTAGCCAATGACCAGGAAACAGTGACCGGTGAATCACCTGAATAAAATCATTGTTAGTAAAAGCATAATTTCTAAAAGGAGGAGGAGTATTGTTTATTAAGCGAATGGTTTCCGAAGGATTGTCACACTATTCTTATATGATCGGGGACAAAGAGGAGGCGATTGTCATTGATCCCCGTCGTGATTGTGAAATCTACTCCCAGGTAGCCGGTGAAAAAGGCGTTTCCATCCGTTATATTTTTGAAACCCATCGTAATGAAGATTATGTTGTCGGATCTACCGCCCTCGCGAGGCTGACAAATGCTGAAATTTTTCATGGAGATGCAGAGTTGGATTACGAATATGGGCAGGTTGCCAATGATAATCAGAGTTGGAACTTTGGGAATTTAAAACTCCGGGCCATATCAACCCCGGGACATACGCCCGGATCCATGAGTTATCTGCTTTATGATCCGGAAGATAATCCCTGGATGATTTTTACCGGCGACACTCTGTTTGCCGGTGATGTCGGCAGAACCGATTTATTAGGCAAAACAAGAATGAAACAATTGACAAAGCAGTTGTATACCAGTATTTTTGAGAAAATTTTACCTTTAGGTGATGGTGTTATTGTCTGTCCTGCGCATGGTGCAGGATCAGTATGCGGTTTTGATATTACAGAACGGATATGGACAACCATTGGTCTGGAGCGATCCCATAATCCCAAACTACAGGTTGATAATGCCACAGACTTTATTGAAAAAGAAGCAAAGGAATATGAGAGACCGCCTTATTTTAAAAAAATGGAAGCAATGAATCTTGCCAATACCCCCGGTATAATAGATTCTGTAATGCCGCCTATATTAGCGCCTGATAAATTTAAGAACTGTCTGAAGCAAGCCACAGTTCTGGATTGCCGGTCTATTGATTCTTTTGCTGCCGGTCATATTCCCGGTGCCTTATCCATCTGGTCAAAGGGTGTATCCAATTTTGCCGGATGGCTATTGTCCTATGATAAACCGATTGCATTAGTCGGGGATGACGACATGGTCGGGCAGATTGTGCGCCAATTAGAGCGTATTGGTTTTGATAATATCAGTGGAATATTAAAGGGCGGCATGTTAGAATGGGAGATGGCTGGGTTTCCTATTCAACAGATTTCCCTGACCTATGGTGATCATTTTTGCAATCAGGCTAAAGATGAATCTGTTAATCTGCTTGATATTCGCGGCTATGATGAAATTGACGGCTCCCCCTATCCCGGTGCTGAACATTTACCATTAACAGAATTAAAAGATCGCCTGGAAGAACTGCCGGAAAAAAATGAGTCGATAGTTGTTCTATGTGGCAGTGGAAATCGTTCAATGATCGCCGCCAGTATCCTGCAGGCGGAAGGCTGGTCGGATATTTCGGTTCTGGCGGGTGGATTATCCGGTATTCGAACAAGGTCTTGCTCAGAAAATTAATTTTGTCTGATTCGCTAATCCTCTTGTGACTTAATAAAATATTGTGAAAAGTCAGGCGTAAAAAGAACTTTTTGATTAAATAATTCCTCTGATAAAAAATGAGTCTGGTGGACCAATAATAAAGGATTGAAAACTAATATATTAAGGAGCTATAATGTATTTACTGATAATTTTGATTTTACTGGGAAGCGCTGGCGCACTGATTTATAAAGGCATAAAGGCAAAACAAACTCTTCTATCAATAATTGGAGGAGTACTTGCTCTCTTTACAGTAGTTTTATTTAGCATTTTAGATATATGGGGCGAAATACTATGGTTTGACGCGATTGGCTACAATCAAAGAATATGGATAGAAATTACAACCAAATTTGGCCTTGGAATAGCCTGTGCGGTGATCGGCTGGCTGATTCTCCATCTCCTGACAATATCCATACCTGATAGCCGCCGGGTGATAAAATATTTCGCGCGACTTGTTG
Source organism: uncultured bacterium (assembly GCA_964472715.1). Lineage (GTDB taxonomy): Bacteria > Fidelibacterota > UBA2242 > UBA2242 > JAFGTP01 > JAFGTP01. The sequence goes on from CAYYMT010000053.1 coordinate 14,151, forward strand.
GCACTGTTGGGGGATTTATCTGGGGACTTAGTAATTGGTCATTGTTTTTGATTTTTAACAATCGTGTGTCAACCTCAATTACAGATCCGATAATTGGCAAGGAAACCGGATTTTATTTATTTATTTTACCCTTTTTAGATTCTCTTTTTATCTTATTAATATTTGTCCTGCTGATTGCGTTATTGGCGAAACTTTCGGCCCTTTACCTGAATGTTGCCAGTGAAAATACACCTTTGAAACCTCTTGAAGACAACCAAAAGAAAAAGCTGGAAAATTGGATTTACATTTCTTCCGCACTATTCGTATTTGCTTTGATTTATAATATATTTTTAAGGCGTTATCATCTGATGTATTCCACCTGGGGGGCTGTCAGCGGTCCCGGTTGGACCGATGTGCATATTCGTCTTCCAATGTATATTGTAGCGATGGTTATTGGCACACTGATCGGAATTGCTTTACTGATCCCTGCTTTCAGACAAAAATTAAGATTCCAGAAAAGCGGTGGAGATTCTGCTGAACAGATGAGAGTTATCAGAACATTAGCGGGTGCCGGAGGAGTTTTAATCATCAGTTGGTTTCTTTTACTGAATATAGTACCGGCGCTATTTCAATGGCTGCGGGTACAGCCAAATGAAATTTCATTGGAAAAACCCTACATCAAAAATAATATAGAATTTACACGCAATGGATTTTCACTTGATAAAATTGAAGAACGAGATTTCCCCGCCGGCGATACGTTTCGTCAGGAAACTGTCACAAATAATCAAAATCTATTTGATAATATCCGGCTTTGGGATTGGCGCGCACTGGATGCCGTTTACAAACAGTTTCAGGAAATCCGCCTTTATTATGAGTTTGATGATGTGGATGTGGACCGCTATCATTTTGACGATCAGTACAAGCAGGTAATGGTCTCTGCCCGTGAACTGGAAGTGGACAATTTACCGGATCAAAGTCAGACTTTTGTCAATAAACGGTTTAAATATACCCATGGATATGGGATTACTTTAAATACTGTAAGTGATTTTACCAGCGAAGGATTGCCCAATCTTCTGGTTCAGGATATCCCTTCCAAAAGTAAATATTCTGAATTAGATGTTACCACACCTCAATTGTATTACGGTGAATTGGCCCATTCTCCGGTTATTGTTAACTCTGATGAAGAGGAATTTGACTATCCCAGCGGTGAAAAAAATGTTTACACCCGTTACCAGGGAAAAGGTGGGGTACAGTTAAAAAATATTTGGCGAAAATTTCTGTTTGGCTGGAAATTTGACGGCACTAAGTTTTTTCTGTCGGGTTATCCCAATGAAAATAGTCGTATCATGTTTCACCGAAAAATTTTAGACAGAGTTCATCAACTGGCGCCTTTTTTAACCCTTGATGATGATCCCTACATTTTCCTTTCGAAAGGAAAATTATATTGGATGGTTGACGCTTATACAACCTCCCGTTATTATCCATATAGTGAACCCTTTGATTCCGAGGAGAAAATTACCTTTCGGGAAGGTAATCAGGATCGGGTACTGCGGACAATAGTCGCCCCCCAACTGAATGGTAGTAATTACATTCGTAATTCTGTGAAAATTATTGTTGATGCTTATGAAGGATCAGTTGACTTTTTTATCTATGACGAAAAAGATCCGATCGTGCAAGTCTGGAATAATATTTTTCCGGACTTATTTAAACCCAAGTCCAGCATGCCCCAAAGTATGAAAAGGCATGTCCGCTATCCTGTTGATTTTTTACTGACACAGGGATTAGTCTATGCGAAATATCATATGAGTGACCCGGCGGTTTTTTATAATCAGGAGGATTTGTGGATTCGGGCCACTGAGAAATATTATAATCAGGTCCAACCGGTAGAACCCTATTATGTAATGTGGGAACTACCCGGGTCTGATCATCCTGAATATGTGTTGATTTTACCATTCACCCCAAAAAACCGGCAAGTATTGATAGGCTGGATTGCCGGAATGAGTGATCCGGAAAATTACGGTCGGTTTCTGGCTTATAAGTTTCCCAAGGAAAAAAGAATCATCGGGCCGCAACAGGTAGAGACCAAGATCGATCAGGATAGTTTTTTATCCGGGCAACTGAGCTTGTGGGATCAGCGCGGCTCCAATGTAATTCGGGGAAATGTACTGGCAATACCCATCGATACCACAATTATATATGTAGAACCGATATATTTACAAGCTGAGACGGCCGCCTATCCGGAATTGCGCCTGGTGGCTGTGATGCATAATGACAATCTCAGTTATGCTGAAACTTTTGAAGAAGCGCTAACCGGATTATTCCAATCTGATGCTCCGGAGCAATTTGTTAAATCCAAAGGCGCAGTACCTCAGCAGAATATTCAGCAATTAATCCAGCAGGCGAACCGGAAATTTGAGGATTACCTCAGTAATAATGCCGATAAACAGTTTCAGCAAGCTGCCGGAGCTCTGGAAGAATTACAAAATATTTTGCAAGAACTAAAAGAGCAGACATCAGAGAAATAACAACAAACCCCCTAAAATAGAATAAACCCCCGGTTTTTCAGAATTGGGGGTTTTTTACATAAGAACTCTTCCGGAAAAAATAAAAGAATCCGCTTGTCACTTTGTTTTTAATACCGGAATCCATATATTTTTTACTATTAAATTCAATTACGAGGGGATTGATTAATCTATGAAGATGAAATATGTTGCATTATTGAGTCTGCTTGTTTTACTGTTCCGTCCGGAATTAACTGCCGCCACGGAACTGTCGGAAATCCATACCAAAGGTGTATTATTATCGGGCATTCCCGGCCAGGTAAAAGTGATGGTACCGGCGGAACTCATTGGGAAAGATATAACAATTACAAAGGGCCAATTTACTTTTTCCGAAGTCATTGACGGCCCGGAAATATTGCTTACTAATTTAACAGCCGAGGATATTGACGATCACAAATTAACTATCCGGATCGGCGATCAGAAAACTATTCTTAAAATGCGGGTCATTCCCGGTTGGATGGCGTTATTACCGCCAATAGTTGCGATTGTGTTGGCAATGGTAACCAGGGAAATGCTGATTTCGCTATTTTTTGGTATCTGGAGCGGAGCAATCCTGCTTTATAATTACAATCCTGTTGCCGGTTTTTTTAAAAGTTTCGACACCCATATTGTTCATGCTTTGGCACAACCGGACCACGCTTCCATTGTGATCTTTAGTTTATTGTTTGGCGGCATGATCGGTTTGATTTCCAAAAATGGCGGTATGTTTGGCATCGTCAAAGTTGCCCTGAAATGGGCCGGCACCAGACGGCGCGGTCAGTTGATCACCAGCGCCCTTGGCTGTCTCATATTTTTTGATGATTACTCCAATTCATTACTAATTGGTAATACCATGCGCCCTTTTACCGATAAACTGAAACTTTCCCGTGAAAAATTATCTTACCTGGTTGATTCCACGGCGGCACCGGTAGCCATCTTAGCGCCCATCAGTACCTGGTCAGTCTTTGAAATGAGTCTCCTGACTATGCCTTTTGCAGTGGCCGGAATTACCGCGTCACCCTATATTGTATTTTTAAAATCCATTCCCTATAGTTTTTATGGCATTTTCAGTCTCTGGTTGCTGATCTGGCTGGGATTATTCCGCCGGGATTTCGGGCCAATGTACAAAGCGGAAAAGCGCGCTTTTTTGGAAGGCAAAGTCATTCGTGACGGTGGCAAACCCCTGATGGATGATTCCGGATTTGCCGATGAATTCGGTAAGGTACAGAGTCATTGGCTGAATGCCCTTCTACCGATCTTTGCAGTCCTTATTACCACTTTTATCGGATTATATGTCACCGGCAGAAATAATCTCAGTGGCGCGGAACCATCTCTGCAAAATATTATCGGCAGTTCTGATTCCTATGCCTCATTGATGTGGGGGGCAGCTTTGGGGTGCCTGACAGGAATTATCCTTTCGCTAAGTCAGAAACTCTTGAGTTTACGGGAGACAGTTGACGCCTGGCTTGCAGGTGTACGGTCAATGACTTTAGCGGTTTTGGTATTGACATTAGCCTGGACGCTGAGCGGTCTCTGTATGGACCTGCATACTGCGGAATATTTGATCCACCACCTGGGAGATCACATCAACGCGGTAATTTTACCAATAGTCACTTTTGTTCTGGCCGGCCTGATCAGTTTTTCTACCGGTACCAGCTGGGGAACGATGTCGATCCTTGTACCACTGATCATTCCGATTGCATTGAAGATCACGGGGAACAATGTGGATGACCCGGTCTTTTTAGGCAGTTTTGCAGCAATTCTGGCCGGCGCGACTTTTGGCGATCACTGCTCACCGATTTCTGATACTACCATTCTGAGTTCCATGGCCTCCGCCAGTGATCACATCGATCATGTGCGAACGCAATTACCCTATGCCTTAATTGCCGGATTGTTCTCAATTGTAATGGGATATTTATTTGTAGGGCTGGAAATTTATAATATTTTTGTCTTGCTGGCCGCTTTTGTAATGATTATTCTCATGGTGAGAATTTTTGGAAAGGATGTGGAAGCTCAGGAGACCACGTAATTTTTGACCTTTTGCATTTTGCGGTCGGTGAAGATCAGAATGGCTTCCGCATAACTGTTGGTATCGACGACCTTTTTGAATTCATGCCTGAGGTGCTCAATCAAAGCGTCAATGCTGCGGAAATTATCGGGATCAATTTTTCTGATGATTTTTTTAAAGCATTCAAGGGCGTGAATCTCATTTTTCAAAATCGCCTGGTTTTCTAAAAACACATATTTGGTCAGTGTGCCGTTTATTTTTTTCTTTTGTCCCTGTTCTATCAGATAATTAATATCTTCTTCAAGGTCATCAATCTCCAGGTTCATAATGGCCAGATAGTTTTCAATTTTGTGTTTCATCTTTTCCTCCGCAGTTAATAATATAAATCTGGGCAATCCGGCCAAAATTTTCAACTATATATCAATATTGAAGAAAATGTTTATTTGCAATGCCAACATTTGGAAAAGCTTCGCTTATAGCAGGTAATGCTCAAAAAATTTGAGTATTGAAATATATAATTTTTGAGAAAAAAAACCAGTAGATAGGAAAATCGGCTGTTCTTGCTTTAAGAACAGCCGAAATTAATTTATTTGGGTTTGTTTTTACATCTTGCACAGTGCTGGGTATGGGGAACTTCTTCCAGGCGTTCCTTGGGAATCAGTTCACCGCAATCAATACAAACCCCATAGACATTGCGGCTGACTCTGTCCAAAGCATTATTCAGATGGCCCAGGTATTTTTTTGCCCGCGAAAGCCAGAGAAAATCCTTCTCACGCTCCATGGAATCAGTGCCGGCGTCTGCCATATGAAAGGAATAGGAAGATTCCATCTCTCCGCCATTGTCATTTTTCCCGGTTATATTGTTTTCCAGTCTTCGTATTTCGAGGATGGTTTCTTTTCGCATTTTTTCGATCAGGTCTTTAAAATATTTAAGGTCTTCTTCATTGTACTTCTTTTTATTGTTTGCCATTTTCTTCTCCAAATAAGTTTGGCTTTCATATTTTTGTGATGGAAACTTTTACCATGTTGCCATCGATTTTAATTTCACTGTTTGTATCTCCGCCGGCATATTCATAGGAAATTTCATTAGTCAGGGTTTCTGATGTAAAATAGTCCTCAAATTCCTGAATGGCTTCTTTTAACTTGTCATATGCATCAACAGAGACTTTGATCCGGTCTTCCACCTTATATTCGGCATCTTTACGTAATGTTTGAATCTGGCGAATAAAATCACGAACCAGGCCTTCTTTTTCCAACTCCGGTGTCAATTCTGTAGTTACCGCTGCCACATAATCATATTCCGTAGCAACAGAATATCCTTCTTTACCGGACTTTTCTATGATCAGGTCAGATTTTTCCAGTACAACTTCACCGGATTTTAAAACGAGTTTTAAATAGCCCTGATCCTCCAGCTGTGCCATGACAGCCGCGGAATCCATTTTTTTCAACATGCCAATGATCTGCCCCATCTCCCTTGTAAATTTTTCCTTCAGGGAAACAAAATTGGGCTTAACACTAAAATCTACAATTTCATTCTCATTTTCAAGTATGCGAACGTTTTTTACATTTAATTCTTCTTTGAATTGATTTTCCAGGGTTTTTAATATATCAGAATCCTGATCAGCAGGCACCTTGATCAATAATTCGGCCAGAGGCTGACGGACTTTCAGATTCGCCTGATTTCTGGCGGCACGTCCCAGGCCGGTCAGTTTGATGACCATGTTGATCTTGTTGATCAATTCTTCATCAATATACTCTTCGCTGATTTTTGGAAAATCCGTGAGATGAATGCTCTGAGGCGCGTCAGTTTCCACATTACGGACAAGATTTTGATAAATATAGTCAGTGATAAAAGGTATCACCGGCGCCAGCAGCTGGATCAGTGTTTTCAGCGCGGTATAAAGGGTCTGATAAGCGGCCCATTTATTATTGTCATCATCGGATTTCCAGAATCTTCGGCGGCTGCGGCGAATATACCAGTTGGACAGGTCTTCAATAAAGACATCGATCAGTTTCATGGCTTTATCGGCGCGGTATTCATCATATTCCCCCCGTGTTTCCTTGACCAGTTTATTGAGGGTCGCCAGCAACCAGCGGTCCAGCTCCGCCAGGTCTTTTTTGGCCACATTATGTTTTTCCGGATCATATCCATCCAATGCCGCATAAGTAGCAAAAAATGAGTAGGAATTCCAGAGTGTGATCAATTGTTTGCGCGTCTCTGTGGCGATGGAATAGCCAAAGTTGAGATTATTGTAAGGATTGTGATTGGCATACATCCAGCGCATCACATCGACACCCATTTTTTCTGCGGCATCGTCAAACCAGATGGCATTGCCGGCGCTTTTGTGCATGTCATCGCCGTGCTCATCTTTTACCAGCGCGTGGCCCAGAATTCGTTCGAACGGCGGTTTATTTTCCATTACCGTACTCATGGCCAGTAATACATAAAACCAATTACGGAATTGTCCGGGCAGGGATTCAGTAATAAATTCCGCCGGAAACCATTCTTTCCAGTATTCTCTGTCAGTTCTGTATTTCAAAGTGGAATAGGGTACAATTCCGGCATCCAGCCAGGGATTGCCCACATCTTCCACACGACTGACTTTTGCTCCACATTTGGAACAATTTATTTTCACTTTGTCGATATAAGGTTTATGAGGTGTGTGGCCGTCAAATTCCTCCCAGCCATCGACAGCTCTTTCCTTAAGTTCTTCACGGCTGCCGATAACATCGATATTGCCGCAGTCACATTCATAAATCGGCAAGGCCAGGCCCCAGAAGCGTTTTTTGGAGATCATCCAGTCATGCATATTGCGCAGCCAGTCCAGTTCCCGGTCCAGTCCGTAAGAAGGCATCCAGGTAATCTGTTTGGTCACTTCCATTATATCGTGACGAACTTCGTCCATGGATATAAACCATTCGTCCACCAGGCGGAAAACCAGGGGTGTGCCGTGGCGCCAGCAGATAGGGTACCTGTGGGTATAGGGATCATAACTGTAATTATATTCTTTGTCCCGCAGGTTTTGCAGAATATCATCGACCACATCGTCGACATTGCGGCCGGACAGCCAGTCAAAACCATCGAGATAATTACCAAACTGGTCAATAGGCGCGATGACAGATAAATTGTGTTCTTTTCCCAATTGGTGGTCTTCTTTACCACAACCGGGCGCGATATGCACGATGCCGGTTCCTTCGGTGTCGGTGACATCTTCCCAGGGAATGATTTTATGCATGACACCCTGCTGTGCCGGTAATTCATCAAAGGGTCCATAAAATTCCCAACCCAGCATGTCTTTGCCTTTGAGGGTTTCCAGAATTTCGTATTTTCCTTTGCCTTTGAGAATTTCCTTACGGCCTTCGATCAGGTAATAAATATTGTCGTTTTGTTTTACTTTTATATAATTTTCGTCCGGATGAACAGCAGCGGCAGTATTGGAAGTTAGCGTCCACGGTGTGGTTGTCCAGACCAGTAAATATTCGTTATCTTTATCTTTCAGTGGAAATTTCGCGGTGATAGAGGTGTGGGTCATTTCCTTGTACCCTTCGGTGGCGATTTCGTGTTCGGAAAGGGCGGCGCCGCATTTCGGACACCAGGGCATGACATCGTGGCCTTTGAATATCCAGCCTTTTTCATGGCATTTTTTCAGGAACTGCCAGATGGTGTAATTGTTTTCTTCGGACATGGTGTAGTAGGAATTGTCCCAGTCCATCCAGTATCCCAGACGCTTGGACTGCTCACTCTGAATTTTAGAAAACTTTATGACTCTGTCTTTACATTTCTGCACAAATTTTTCAATGCCGTATTCTTCAATATCGGTTTTGGATTTGAAGCCCAGTTCTTTTTCCACTTCCACTTCCACCCACAGTCCCTGGCAGTCAAAGCCATTCTGATAGCGGGTCTGATAACCATTCATCGCTTTATAACGGTGAAATATATCTTTCAGCGAGCGTCCCCAGGCATGATGAACGCCCATGGGATTATTAGCGGTGATAGGGCCGTCGATAAACCGCCATTTGGGGGCGTTGGCATTTTTTTCACGCAATTTGTTGAATATGTCTTCCTTTTCCCACATATCCAGCATTTCGTGTTCAAGTTTTATAAAATCTACTTTAGTCGGTACTTTCTTTATCACTCGTTGATCCTCCTAGCGTCGAAAGATTTTCATAATTACATATACAAAAAGACTGATCAATCCACAAGTCACCCAGGGGAAATACAGCACAAAATTGTCTTTTTTAATAATGATGTCACCGGGCAAATGCCCCAGTTTTTGCAAAAAGGGTATATTTTTGCCGAAACTGACCAGTATACCTGTTACGATTAAAATAAATCCGAAGATTACCAGAATTTTTCCGAATTGTGACATCGTTTTTCTCTTATTAAGTTGAAAAATAACAATGCGTAATTTAGGTTTTCACTTTGGTAATTACAAATAAAAATGTGAGTTAGGAAAATGGGAGTAATAAGGGAGTTAATGGCTTTTTATATAACATTTTGAATCCTGCTGAAAAGATGGTTTTTATCCGGAACACTTTTGTGCTGAGATTGAACCTTGACTTGAATGTGAAAGTAAGATTTTTATCTTTATCCATCGTATTTTCTTCGTCCTCACGGTACAGGAAAAGAGCCCCGACAGGACGGTTTCTGAAGAGGACTCCATTTTTCCATTCAGGGAAAGGCCCGGTTTCAGACTTTTTCATAGGGCCTTCGAAAAGAGTGGATTTAGCATCAGCTCGATTTAAGTATTTTTACTCTTAAAATAAGTTTTGCGCCCTCTCCGACTGTTGCGAAAAGAGGCCTTTCGTCAGTGCTAATCAACAGTATGGTCTTAATAACAGGATTAATAACCTTTTTAGGGAGAACTTGTTTGAATCTGACAAATAATCCGACTCAACAAGTTGTTTGTAAACAGATATTTGTTAATGCATGTCACCCTGATACACCGGGAGAAACAAGGGGGGTGTAAAACTAATGTAGATTCGAAATAAACTTGGTTTGCATTATTCATAAAAACATCAATAATTCCCGATTTTCCGGCTCTAAAATTTTATTAATCTCTTCCTTGCCTC
>CAYYMT010000054.1:0-12862 GCA_964472715.1 uncultured bacterium
ATTCCAAAGGAACAATCTCTCCCGTCTATTTCCCGCTGAAAGACATACAGGGAGCCAATTATATTACCCTGAACATGGAAAGTGGCAAGCAGGGAAAAATTGTGATATTTGCTTATAATAAAGAATCTGGGAATAAAAAAATAATCAGGACAGTAAGCCCAAAATGGAATAATACCTATTTGGATAATCGAATTGATGAAATCAATAGAAAAAAATTCACCCACCTTGGCATTACGCTGGAAAAGCCATCAGACTCTTTTTCCTTTGGTGATGCAGCAGGCACCATTACGATAAAGACATTATCAAAAGAAGAACTGGAAAAACGGGATGAAATTTCTGAGAATTACATGAAACTCAACAAGTATTTAATCATAATCAATCTACTGGGCGGACTGTTATTTATGAAATTAATATATCCCTTATTTGCAAATAAAATAGTTCGGTTTAAATTTCTTTTTTGGAATACCAAACGGGTAATACCCGGAGTTGTACTCCTAGTCTGGGCAGGAATTGTTTATCTTTTGACATTGACGCCATGGATTCCACACCATATTGATTATGGCCTTCTCACATGGGTATTTGGCGGTGTTCCGCTATTATTTACCGTCGCGATTCCAATCGCTGTTGACGCCAAATATAATTTGTGTAAAAAATGCGGTTATTATGGGAAGATGGAATTTATCGATTATGACCAGTCTGAAACAACCCGGCAATATACAGCAACAGATGGTTATACAAACTATAATGCCGGTCATGAAACCGATACTACCTTTACTGATTATCGGGGATGCCCAAAATGCGGAAAAACAATTGGTGCCAGCAGAACGCTGACAACCGGAACCGGACGTCAATCACTTTACAAAAAAAATGGTAAAGTCTATAGCAAAAATGATGGTAACGGGTTAGGATCGTTGCTGGTAACATTTTTTAATCCCTACACCTGGTATTTAATCTTTCGGAAAATTAAAATATTAAAATAAATACCATTACACATTTAACGTCAATAATCTTTCGAAAACCCGTAACCTCCGATGTTTCCAAAACATGGGAGGTTTTCATATATCCACCACAATCCGTCGATGGCGGAATACACTAAGTATTGAATAATAGTCCGCTTCCCTATCCTTCCTATTATAAAAAATGCATAAACAGCACTTTTTCGTATCTCATTGCACAATAGAATGTGGTTATCAGGGAAGGTAACAATTGCTTTTTTTCAATAGTTTGCATACTCTTATGTTAGCCGGCCAATAAATTATGAAGTGAATTCGAAATAGGAGGAGACATTAACAGACCTGATTATCCTAATTTACGCAAGATAGGATTTTGTTTCCGGCGGAAAGATAAAAATATTAAAGAGAAAAATGAATCAGAAAAAATTTTCAGAGATAGGTGCGGGTGACTGTTATATCTCATAAACCAATAATAGAGATTGTTATACTTAAATCTTAACTTTCGTTTTTTTATAAAACAGAGGATTATATATGCAAAATCAAGAAATTAAGAATGTGCTTATTATCGGAAGTTGGGCAAAAGAAGAAATAACCATAGAAAATCTGAAAAAATATGGTGATTATAAGGTTTTTGCCTACATAGACACGAATAATCCGGGTATCATCAAATTATCTGACAATTATAAAATCGGTAAATTGAAAGATGTCAACACTATCGTCCAATATGCCCGTGACTGCCAGGCTGACCTCGTTCTTATCACAACGGCAGCACCGCTTGAAGCCGGACTGGCCGATGCGCTTAAGGAAGCCAATATCAAAGCCTTTGGCCCGGATAAGCAGGCGGCCCGGCTGGAATCAAATAAAGCATTTACCCGTAACCTGTTGAAAAAGTATCTGCCTCATGCCGTACCGGAATTCCGGGTTTTCTCAGATGCTGATGAAGCGATTGATTATGCAAAAAGCATGAACTGGCGGGTCGCTGTCAAACCCCTGGGTTTAACCGATGGACTGGGTGTACGGGTTTACGGTGAGCAGCTTAAGAATGCTGAAGAAGTGGCCGAATATATCACCTTTATCATTGACGAAGCCTACTCCGGCTATAATGAAGTGATCGTCGAAGAATTACTGGACGGTGAAGAGTTTACACTGCAGTGCCTGGTCAATGATACCTCTCTAGTCAGCACACCCGCTGTACAGGATTTTAAAAAATTGCTTCCCGGCGGTAAGGGGCCGAACACCGCCAGCATGGGCTCCTATTCCAATCACGATCATATGTTGCCCTTTCTGGGTATGGCTGATTATGGCCAAGCTTTTAATATTATCAGAAGTACTCTGGAAGCCTACAAAACAGAAACCGGGCGCATCTGCTGTGGTTTTTTATATGGCCAGTTTATGATAACTGATCAGGGCGTCAAACTCATTGAATATAATTTCCGTCCCGGTGATCCGGAATGGATGAATGTCATGCATCTGCTGGAAGAGGATCTGCTCAATGGAATCCGGGCTGTTCTGCAAGGTGAAGAGATGACACTAAGATTTAGAAAACAGGCGACAGTTTGTAAATATATTGTTCCGCCTGAGTATCCCAAAAAATTATACCAGTTTTTAAATGTCTCCTATGACAGAAAAATAACGGAACTGACACCGGTGAATTTGTATCACAGTTGCGGTATCGATGAAAAAGGACGTATCGCCGTCGGTACAGAACGGGGGCTGGCTTTTCTCGCATCAGCAAATAAAATAACTCTGGCCCATAAACGTATTGAACGGGTCATCAAACAGGTTAAAGGGTCCTTTTTCCATAGAAAAGATATTGGGTCAGCCAAATTGCTGCGATCTAAAATGGATCATATCAATCAACTGAAGTCTGTAAAAGATAAACCCTTGAGGTTGAATACGGCCGGTGAAGCAAATTATCTGAAAGTTTATGATCTGGTTCGCCGTTGTCCACCACTTGAAATTTACCCTGCGCATCTCTACAAAATCCTAATACGGTTCTTTGGTGATAATTGTTATGTGGCCCACAAAGATGGACAGTTGGTCGGGTGGGTGATGGGTTTTATATCCACCGTTAAACCGGATACATATTTTCTATGGCAAATCGGAATTGATTCAGAGATGCAGGGAACCGGTCTGGGCACCAAATTACTGAAATTTTTAGAAAATGATCTGCGGGCTAAAAACTGCCGGCGGATCGAACTGACCATTGATCCCGAAAATATCCCTTCCCGGAAATTATTCAATAAAAACGGTTACCGGAATTGCAGCCGGGATGAAGGCGCTCCGACAACTATTGTCAATGGGTTGGAATCCATAATCGATTACTACAATCCCGGCCGTCATTTTATGTTATATGAAAAAAATATCGCAGCGGCTCAATGACAAAAGTAAGGCCGGTGTTTAATTTGGGAACATATTGGTACAAAGCTCCAAAAATTGGTTCACTCGTTCCCAAATTGAATTTGGGAACGCATTGGTACGAAGCTTCGAAAACTGGCTATCAAAGACAAAATGAGAACCGGAAGTGCATTTGATTTGTAACCAAAGCTATTTAACATATCTAATAATAATAATTAATTAAAAATCAGTAATAATAACGGAGGAATAAATGTTAACAAAACGCAAACTCGGTCAATCAGGAATTGAAGTCTATCCCATTGGTATCGGCCTGTGGGCCATCGGCGGAAAAACCTGGGGCCCCACTAATGATAAAGAATCTTTGAATACCATTGACCGCGCCCTGGAACTGGGCATTGACTTTTTTGACACAGCCGATGTTTATGGCGATGGACACAGTGAGGAATTACTGGGCAAAGCCATGGAAGGCCGGCGGGATAAATTCATTGTGGGCACCAAAATGGGCTGGATTGATTTTGACGGCGAAAAAGAAAAATCCGCCTATACATCACCGGAAAAAGTGATCAAAGGGGTGGAAAATAATTTGAAACGGTTACACACGGATTATATTGATTTCCTGCAGTGGCATGTGAATTTTCAGGAGCCTACCATGGAAAACTTCATCAAAGACTGTGAAAAATTAAAAGAACAAGGTAAAATCCGCGGATATGGACTAAGCACAAGCGATTTTCCCTATCTGAAAGCTTTTGCTGATCTTGGCAATCCTGATACACTACAAATTGATTATAGTATTCTTAACAGAACTGCCGAAAAAAACATTTTCCCTTTTACCCAGGTCAATAATATGGGAACCATTATTCGCGGTGGTCTGGCTATGGGACTGCTGGCCGGAAAATTTGACAAGTCCACCACTTTTCCAGATGGTGATTTCCGCAAAGCCTGGTTTGAAGACCCGGAACAGAACCGGCAATTCCTGAAAGATTTAAAAACTGTCGAAAAACTGAAAAAGGCCTTTCCTGATGAAAACCTGGCGCAACTGGCGATTCGCTTTGTCATTTCCAATCCGGCAGTTTCCGTCATCATTGCCGGAGCGAAACGGATATCTCAGTTGGAAGCCAATTTTCAGGCCGGAGACAAGGGGCTGCTGTCGGATCAGGAAATGCAGCAGATCAACAATATTGTCGAACCCACCGGCGGCCGCAAGATATGGCCGGCGTAAAGCTAATAGAATATCCGGTCTTTTAAGGAAGAATATATATCGCCACAGAAAACAGGTGTTATTGATATTTATATGAATAATGCAGTTAAGTTGTTTGTCAATGAGACGGATTATCATCTAACTTTTTATCAGTAAGGAAATTCAACTTTTATTGTTTTTCCAGGATGGTATAATAATTCTTGTGAAAAAAATAAACAAAAATGCTTCTAAAATCATTCAAAGAACATTTCAGAAGCATTTTCTGTAAGAAGGATAAATAGAGTTTTGCTTAAGGTAGGGAGGAGTATCAGCAAAACTCTACTTGTGTTAAGTATGAAAAGAAAATGTTATTGTATCTTTCAATATTCTTTTCTTTATCCGTCTGTTATTTTAACAGTATCATCTTTTTCATAATGCTGCTGTTGCCATTGGACAATTGATAAAAATAAACGCCGGAACTCAATTGGCTGGCATCCAATACAGTACTGTAGTTACCAGCATTTTTTGATGTATTAACCAAGGTCATCACTTTTTGTCCCAGCATATTGTAAACACTTAATTCTACTTCTGCTTTTTTTGCCAGAGTATAATTAATGGTGGTGGTTGGGTTAAAGGGGTTTGGATAATTTTGTTCCAATGAAAATTCAGATGCTGTAAATTCATTATTATTGTCAATTGCAGTTGGGCCGGCGGGTTCTGTCCAGTTATAAAGATCAGGATTGTCATATCCACCCTCTTCAAACCATGTTAAATCGCCAACAGGCTCCCCGTCAGTACCGGCTGTCAGCAGAGTTCCGTTTGTATAGGACAAGTCATAAACCATTACCGGTGTGGGAATCATTGGATCACCCTCGGTATCGTCGCCGCCGCCCGGATCAGAATTAAATTTCGTTGGTGCTTCCCCATGGAAAACCGCTTTTGAAAACTGGACCAGTGTATCTGCGAAATCCGGGTAATTTACAAATCCGGGATTTTCATTATAAGTGTTCTCAAGTTCAAAATAAGGCCAGCGATCATCGTCTTCAAACATACCTAGAGTTCTGGAATTCATAAAACCGGCCGCATAACTCAAATCACCTACCAGGAAACCGTGATAAGAGGTGTCTGCCATCGCCATTTCCCAGTAATCAACGATTACGGGTGACACGTAATTATTGTTATTAAGTACTCTGAGGACTCGTTCTTCATCAACAACATCCAGGCTGTCTTCCGCAGTTAATGTATCTGCATTGATAATGGCATAACTTAAACCGTCAGGGTCCTGTCCGTCACGATAGGCTTCATTACTTCCAATTGCAAATGCATTATAAAACAAATTATTTGTAAATTCTGCATTATTATACTGGTAGCCATGAAAAGGATGCTGTGTGTGGTCTACGATTGTACAATGGTCGACAAGCATATAATCATGGGTGCTACCATAAGTGGCGACCACAAAAGCGTTTCCGCCATACCAGGTACAATTTTGAAAGATCAATGTGTCAAGTTTACTGTTATTGAATTGAAATCCCTGGCCGGCCCAAATACCATTTGCAGGCGCGCCGGACCAACGGAAAAGGCAATTTGTCACATAGCAACTGATATCACCAAATTCTCCACCGCCATAAGCCCAGGCATCATTAAAATCCCAAACAATATCATGAAGAATGACTTTTGTGTCTGGTTTAGTATAGCCGCTCCTGTTAATACCTGCTTTTGCCCAGGGACCACGGCCGCCACCGGCTGTTGCGCGGATTTGCTGGATCCAGACACCTTTAATTGTCAGGTTTGCCCCATGTTCGATCAGGAACCATCCATCGGCATCCGCACCAAACAATAATATTGGACGTCTTTGCCCTTCTTCTCTTTTTCCACCGACAATATTCAGGTCATAGGTAATTGCTGACAAGGTATTGGAAAAAGGATACCACCCGTCAGGTTCCAGTTCATAAACCTTATGCATTCTGGCGCCTGTATCAGACGTATCGCCCATGATAATTTCATTCAAAGCGCCATCAGACATACTAACAACCAATGTGTCGCCTTTTTCCTCCAGGGCAAAAAGATTATTGAATGCAATAATCAGAATCGCCATAAGGGTTAATAATTGACTTCTTTTCCTCATAAATTCCTCCTAATTTGGGGTTTTACACTTCCTGTTTTTTTCATTAAAATACTTCCCTCACATTTAATGGAATGAAGTAAATTAAAAGGTAAACCGTATCCCTAACGACCCGGTTCTACCATAATATTCCTCACGTGTATGATATCGTTTTATAAACTGATAGTTTACATCAGGAACATTGGTGATATTATTCAGATTCATAAATACAATGGTGCCTTTCCAGGGAAGTTTTTGGCGGACAGACAAATCCCACCGGCGATAGTCCCGGGAGAACTGATCACTTTCACGAGTGGATCCTTTGCCGCGCAGTGTATTGCCCTGAAAATAGTAAGCCAGGCGGGTTGAAAACCCTTTAAAATCATAACCTATTGAAACATTAAATGTATTTTTCGGCTGGTTGATCAATCGGCGGGTTTCAAAACTGTCCACCCGGGTTTCAGTTAAATCCCAGGGCATTGGCCCGGTTTGCTCCTGCAAAATATCTGATTGATAATAGTAGGAACGAGATTTTATATAAGTATAATTGATATTACAAACCAAACCGTTAAGGGGCTTTGGCAAGTACCAGAAATTCGTTTGCAGGTCAAACTCCGCGCCACCAACATAGGATGTATTGGGATTATTGAACCAGACACTGATAAACTGAGATTTTGGCACGGTAAAGTTATAATTATGGACCTCATTATCTGTTTCCGCATCTATGACTTCAAAGGAGAGCAGATATTGGAAATCATCTATTTCTTTATAAAAACCACTAATTGTAAACAAACCGAGTTTATTGCCGTAAAGTGACAGGGCAGCATCATAATTATTGGAAACAGCCGGTCGTAATTGTATATTTCCGGCCCCACCCCCGGCGCCGCCCATTGTCCGTCTTAAATCAGCAGTGTAATGGGGAATAAAATGAAAATATTCGGGACGGGCCACTGATTTTGAATAGGCCAGCCGAATATCCATCCAATCGGTGATTTGATACCGGCAATTGGCGCTTGGGAGCCAGTGAAAATTAGTCCGTTTCGCACCATCCAAAGTATCTATTAAAGGAACCTGGTCGACTCTTGTGATACCGCCATAACCGGAATAATCAGTTTCTTTATGTTCGTATCTGAATCCACCCAACAGGGTAATCCGTTTTCCAATATTAACTTCTGACATCAAATAACCGGCAGATAATTTTTCCGATCCATCATAATCTCTTTCAACATCATAAGCACCATCTTTGGCCAGGGTGATATCGTCCCAGTTGACTGCGGCGCAGCGAGTAATAATTTGGTCCACAATATCCCTTGGAAGAAAATTTCTTAAATCCATCTGATTATCCAGAACTTCTTTTGTCCAATCATCGATCAGCGCTCTGGTCCTGACCATCTGTCCGAGAGGTCTTGAGTCTACAGTATAGCCAAAATCAAATTCCGGATTTTCCCTGATAATCGTAGTATTGATACGTTCCGTATTCCCGGAAATATTAATCGGTCCGTCAAAATCAACATCATTCATTCTGTTCTTCCGACGATATTTTCCACCGAATTTCACAAAACCTGAAAAATTATTTCCCATCACAAATGGAATTTCCAGGTTTGCCTGGTAAGTTTGCTCTTTTTCTTCAAACTCTGTCATGGTTTTTCTCAGTCCGGTCAGTATATACTGTGAGGTCTCGTCATAGATATAGGGAAGTACTTCGTAACCTGTTCTGTCCTGATTGTTTTCTAAAAATTTTGAATCAATCGCTACTCCCTGTATTCTCATTCCCATATAATTGGCATGGGGTTCATTTCTGTAACCACCGGTCATAGATACTCCGGCATCGAAATTCATTCCTAAAATGTCAGTCTCCAGATTGAGAGAATTGATGTAGGAATCATTATCCCAGGTGGTAGAATTATGGGATTTACTGAGTCCCTGTCCGTCAAAAGATTGAAATTGCATATTTCTCATCCAACTATCTTCATTAAGCCGGTTATAAACACTATTAAACTGAATTTTGCCATTAGGAAGTATATAATCACCAATGATACTGACACTAAAACGTTTTCGCAGAATTTCATTATAGCCGAAGGAACCACCGCCCAAAGTTACATCATAATCTTTGGTATCATTCCGGCTGAAATAGGCCGTAAATAATTCATTGGAGCGATCGTTTTGTTCATAGTGGATTTGACCATAAAGTCCTAGCAGGTTATTAAAAAACCGGTTGCTCACCTGGCCCATGGATTTAAAGGAATTCGTGCTTTGGGACAACCCATTGTAAGTTCCTTCCAAAATGAGATTGCCATGCCAACCTTCAGGTGCATTACTCAATTTTAAATCAACTATACCTCCCACGACATCGCCATCGTTTTCAGGAGTAAGTGTTTTCTGAACATTGATACCTTCCAGCATATACTGTGAAATACCAGCCAGTCCGACAGAATTATTATTTTCATCGGTCGATGGCATGCGTACGCCATTAAGTGTCACCTGATTTAACTGCGGTTGTACACCGCGAATAACAACTTTGTCGCCTTCGCCTGAAGACCTGATCAGTGAGACACCAGGTAGCCGGCCAATGGATTCCGCGGCATTGGCATCGGGAATTTCCTGTATCCTGTCGGCAGAGACTACATTGGATACTGTCCGGGATGAGAGCTGCTGATTGATAGCCGACATCTGGCCTTTGGCCTGGGCCATGACGATGATCTCTTCGCCTTCGATTACAGAACCACTTTCCATTTTTATATCTTGCCGGACTGATTTTTCCCCGGAAACTTTAATTTTTATTTCTCTTTCATGATAGCCGATATAAGTAATTTTCAATGTATATTCACCATCCTGAATTGATCGTAGTGCATAGTACCCCCTGAGGTCCGCTGCTGTGCCAATACTGGATTCCACAATAATAATATTGGCCCCCGGCAAAGGATCTCCGGTACTTTTGTCCAAAACAAAGCCCTCAATTTTCGTTGATGAATATAGATATCCGCCAAACAATACCAGAGTTATTATAAGATACGTCTTGAACATCTGAAGTTTATTCATCTTTTACTCCTTCATTATTACTTTTTGCCTTAACGGGGTCTGTACCGTTTTCATTTTCCATCACAAAATTGATTACCGGGTCTTTTACCCTTAAATCTTCCATATTAAGAAAAAAATCATCCCGCACCTGGTGATTAATTTTGTAAGTTTTAATTTTATTGTTGATTGAATTATTGTTTTGTGTAAGCAGTTTTAGTGTTTGATCACCAACTGACATTTCAATTTTTGAAAAACGCGGCCCGAAAACAACACATTCACCTTTTCCCGGTGTATAGGGATAAAATCCCAAAGTAGAAAAAATGTATAAAGCGGACATTGCGCCAACATCATCATCTCCGACCAGGCCTTCGTAATCAGCCCCGAAATTGTTTGCTATTCGACGAACTGACTCGCGGGTTTTTTCCGGTTTTTCCAGGTAATTATATATAAAAGGGACACCAAAACAAGGTTCATTCCCCAGCCAAAAATAGGGATCTTCAATATGCCAGCCGCGAGTCAAAATTTTTGACATAAACTCATCTAGCCTGGCTTCAACAGGTATTCCACGATCCATTTTTTTGATCAATTGTTCTATGTGATGAGGAATATTCCAGGTATAATGATAAGAATTCCCCTCATCAAAGCCCATAGAACTTCGTGGATCGAAATTTTCAATCCAATTTCCCATATGGCTGCGAGGTTGTAAAAAATTGGATTCACTATTATAAAGGTTAAATATATTCTTCGATCGGCGGGTAAACTTCTGATAATTTTCCATATCACCGGCTACGGAGCAAATTTGCGCAATTGCGTAATCAGCGATACTATACTCCACAGTCATAGATACAGATTTTTCCGGATAACTTTCATGTGGAATATATCCATATTTAATATATTCCTCCAGACCCTCCCATCCCCGGGAGTCTTTGATGGGATGATATTTTAGAGCTGTTTCCACCATTTTAGTTTTAGCTTTTTGCAGATCAAAATCCCTGGCTCCGAAAGCATAGGCATTGGCAATAAAAGGACTGCCGGAATATCCGTTCATTGTTCCATTGTCTGTATTAGCAAGAGACCAGACCGGCAGGCCGCCTCCTTTGGCCTGTTCCGAATCCAGCAGCAGTGAATGCACCATATCAGATGTCCGTTTCGGAAACAGCATTGCCTGAAGTTGTACTGTGGTTCGATAAGTGTCCCATAGGGAAAAATTGGCATATTTATGGCGTCCCGGTTCAATCTTGTGTATCTCATCATCAAATCCAATATACTCACCATTGATATCCTCAAAAATACTGGGCTGAAGCATATTATGATAAAGCGCTGTATAAAAAGTGTGTTTATCCTCTGCGGGAACATCATAGACCTTTATTTTTGATAAGTGTTTATTCCATTGTTTTTGGGTTTGTCGTTTGATTTTTTCAAGGTTCTGTTTTTTAACTTCTGATAAATTTTTACGAGCATTTTCCACACTGACATAGGATACCGCTATTTTCATTGTGATATTATTGTTTTTTGTACAATCAAAACTTATATATCCAGCCAGGGAATCGCCCATAGCAGCTTTTTCCCCCACAAATTTTTGTTCCCCCTGCCATACTCCATAATCCTGAAAGTCCTGATTGTAGATGGCCGAAAAGTAAACATTATAAGGATATTTATTGGGGTCTCTGGTACAAAATCCGCCGGTGCGCAGCCAGCCCGAAACTTCCCGCTTTTCCGGAGCAATGGATATTTCACCGTCAATTATTCCGTTAGCATTATTAGTAGGCATAAACAGAACATGTGCATTTTTGGTTTCAGGATAATCCAAATCAATGATTCCGGCCCGGGTAGTTGTACTGACCGCAAAATCAATTTCTGTACTCAGCAATCGTACCTGGTAGAATCCGGGTTCGGCCTGTTCCAACCGATGGGAAAATTTTGATTTATAAGCTTCCCTGTCATGAACCGGTGAATTTGATAATAAGCCAATCGTCGGCATAAAGGTAACATCCTGCATTGCGTGGCAGCCTACACCACTGTAATGAGTGCAGGAAAATCCGACAATTTCATCCCTGTCATACTTATAACCCGGTCGTGCATAAAAGCTATCATAATCCTCAAAGGAAGTATTAGGACTGATAGAAATCATACCAAAAGGCGCCTGTGCACCGGGATAACAATTCCCCCTTTCACCCGTACCTATAAAAGGATTGACATAAGCCGAATAATTAATTTCTTTGCTTCCGCACGTTAATATTGTCAACAGTATGAATAGTAATGATGGCACTAAAAATACATTTTTATTTCTTAATGTTTTTTTTATGAAATTATTACGCCTCAATTGCCTAAAAACTTTTTTCACAGATGCCCTCTTAATTTTTATTTCATGAACAAAATAAAAGTAACAGGTAAGGGGCTAAAATAAAGGTCAATTTCAGGTAAGATTAATCCAATCTTGGTAATTGTTGTTTAGGGTAAAATATGTTGTGGAATATGTTGCTATAAAATCCAATATTTACGCTAGAAAATATTGTAATTAAATAATTTAAATAAGAAAAAATATTAATATTCATGCAGGTAAAATTTGGTCATAAACCTGTAATTTTCGGTCAACCATAAAAAAATCAGGTTAAAAAATCTTAATCAAAAATTTAAAAAAATTTATTTTTGGGGATAGTCACTGGGCGGTATTTTGAAGTACTTTTTGAATTGTTTTGAAAAATATGAGGGATCACTAAAACCTACCTTATAACTGATTTCAGCGATAGAATAATCACTGTTTTCAATATAATGGGCCGCTTTTTTCAACCTGAGTGATCGTATAAAATTATTGGGACTCATTTTAGTCAATGCTTTAATTTTTCGAAACAGGCTGGATCGGCTCATACCGATTTCTTCACAAATATCATCGACTTTAAAACCCGGATTTACCATCTTTTTCTCAACAATTTCGACTACCTCCTTTAACCAGGATTCTTCCTCTGAGTCTATCGGTGTGTTGGTGGGCTCCAGGTATACTTTCTGTCTGAATTTTTGAGACAAATTCGCGCGGGATTTCAGTAACGATTCGATTCGAAGTTTTAAAAACTTAGTGCTAAAAGGCTTGGTAATATATTCATCAGCACCAATCTCATATCCTTTTTCATGATGTTGCTCTCCTGACCGGGCAGTGAGAATGATGACAGGAATATGGCTTGTTTCCGGATTGGTTTTCAGTTTTGCACACATTTCGAAGCCATCCATCTCCGGCATCATCACATCGCTAATGATGAG
>CAYYMT010000054.1:12962-23487 GCA_964472715.1 uncultured bacterium
AATGCAAGACCGATTCCGGTGCCATAGTGCTTCCGGGTGGTTTTCCCATCCACCTGGTAAAAGGGTTGAAAAATATTTTCCCGGTCTTTTTCAGGGATTCCAATACCTGTATCCCTGACTGAGATTAATATAAATCT
Source organism: uncultured bacterium (assembly GCA_964472715.1). Taxonomy (GTDB): domain Bacteria; phylum Fidelibacterota; class UBA2242; order UBA2242; family JAFGTP01; genus JAFGTP01. The sequence continues at coordinate 13,100 of CAYYMT010000054.1, forward strand.
CTGGTCTTCAGCTCGCTTTACTGATACCGTTATTTTTCCATAATCCGGCGTATATTTGATTGCGTTTGAAAGTAGATTGTACATGATCTTTTCCAGTTTATCACTATCGACCCAGCCGATTATTTCTTCTTCAGAATAAAAATCTAACTGCAAATGTTTTTCTGCCGCCCTGAATTGGAAATTACCCACCAGGGATTTGATGAAAAGTCCAATATTAAGATGACTTAATTGGATATCCATTTTCTGCTCACTCAATTTTTGGAAATCCATCAATTGGTTTACAAGTAACAATAGTCGTTTTGAGTTACGCAACATTACATCATATAAATGCCTGGTAGATTGTGATAACTTGCTATTTCTGTGGATTAATTTTTCAAGAGGATTGATAATTAGAGTCAAGGGGGTTCGAAATTCATGAGATATATTGGTAAAAAATTGCAATTTCATTTGGTCCAGTTGGTGTTGTTTTTCAATGTGGAGTTTATAATATTTTTGTCTTGTTCGCTTTTTTATCCATAAAATCAATAGATATATTGATACTATGGAAAAGACGATATAAATAGCCAAGGCCCAGGAGGTCATCCAAAAAGGTGGCAAAATTTCAATTCTTACTGAGGCCCCCTCTTCGTTCCACACACCATCATTATTCGCGGCTTTTACTTTGAAAATATACTTACCCGGTTTGACATCAGTGTAAGTTGCTGTTCGTTGATGTCCAACATAATTCCAGTCATGGTCCAATCCTTCCAAAATATAGGCATATTGGTTTTTTTTACTGGAAACATAATTGAGTGCTGTAAACTCCAGGGTAAAAAATGTCTGGTCAGGTTTTAAAATAATTTTATCAGCTAAAAGAATATTTTTCGTCAATGGAGACTCAGGATCATTAATTGAAACTGCCCGATTAAACAATCTAAATTCTGTGATCAAAACTTCAGGAATATAGTGGTTAGGAATAACATTCCTGGGATCAAATTGGTTGAAACCGTTTAACCCGCCAAAGAAAAACATGCCATTCCCGGATTTAAATGCGCTGCGTTCATTAAACTGATTTCCCTGTAATCCATCATCAATATTATAATTTTTAAATTGTCCGCTTTCAGTATTGAATTTGGTTATTCCATTATAGGTACTGATCCATAAATTTCCATAATTATCCTGAAGAATCCCATTCACGACATTATTGGGAAGGCCGTCCTCTTCAAAATAATAAGTAAATTTTCCACTATTTCTATTGAGTTTGTTCAATCCATTTGCTGTTCCAATCCATAAAATCGTATCATTTTCTTCATACAGGCAACGGATATTGGCATGACTGATCGAGTTCGGCGAGTGTCTATCATAATCATAACTCTTAAAATATTTTGTGTCCGGATTAAATATTTTTAATCCCGAGTGCCCGCCAAACAATATTTCTCCTTTTTGGCTGGCATAAACCGTTGATAGTATATAATCTTCCAAAAAATCATATTGGTCTGTAACATTTATAATTTTTCCCTCTTTCTTATCATATCTGTTTAAACCTCCGCCATCGGCAACAAACCAAATACGATCTTTTGCATCCTCACAAATATCCTGAATATTATTATCTTTAAGGGCTGAATTTTTTGTATTAAAAGACTGAAAAGTATTCTGGTTAATATCATAAATGCTTAACCCGTCCCAGGTACCAATATAGATTTTATCCTGTTTATCAATCCAAACACTGGTTACAGCGTCATTGATAATGTCAGAGTTCTCGGTATTATACCGTTTGAAAGTTCCGGTTTTCTGATGAAATTTATTCAATCCGCCACCATCGGTCGCAATCCAAACATTACCCTTCGAATCCTTGGCAAATTGTTTGACATTATTTGAACTTAAACTATTGGGGTCTCCGCCATTATTCTTAAAATATTTGAAAGCCTGATTTGAATAATGAATAACATTGACACCTCCCGCAAAAGTACCGATCCAGATATCATTGATTTCATCTTGATACATACATTTAAATGAATTATTATTTAGACTATATGGATCGGATGCCAATTGCTGATAGTATTGCTGATCTTGTGCCTTTTTATAATAGATCAAACCATAATTTTCTAAACCGATCCATACACCGCCACGCTGATCGGCCATTAAAGTCTGAACTGAATATACTGATAGATCAATAGTATTAATTTTAAGCGGTTTAAATACCGGGGTGTTTATTTGATTAAGATTTAGAATGGATACACCGCCATCAAACCCTACACTTCCTTTATCAGAGGCCCCAATCCAAAGATTCGATTGAGTATCTTCAGTAATTGCCATAATAGAATTGCCGGGGATACTGTTTTTCTCAGCATTATAATTAAAATGAACAAAAGAATTGTCTTCCGGGTTATACAAGTCCAATCCTTGTGTATTTGTTCCGATCCAGATATTTCCCCGGCTGTCTTCAAAAAGAGATAAAATATAATTTTCACTTATACTGTTTGTATCCTCAGGATCATGTCGAAAATTTTCAAAATTACCGGACTTTCTATCATAAAAAAACAATCCTTCATGATTGGTGCTGATCCACATATTATTATTTTTGTCTTTCATAATATTGGAAATAACTGCTTTTGATAAAACATCAGGATAATTTACCAGGGATTTATCATTAACTATTGAATTAGATACCGGATCAAAGAAAGATAAGCCTACAGTTGTACCAATCCATATAATTCCCCGATGATCTTCACCAATAGCGTATACCTGATTTCCTTTAATCGTGGATAGGTTATTGTGCTGATGTTTGAAAATTTCCAATTCATATCCATCATATTTATTCAGTCCGTCATTTGTCGCAAACCACATAAATCCAAACTTATCCTTAATGATGCAGTTTACAGTGTTGTTAGAAAGGCCATTATTATTGGTGATGTGTTGGAATTTGATATTTTTTATATCTGCGAACAGAGTTGTAAAAATCAGGAAACTAAAAATCCATATTTTCATAATCAGGTTGTATTGAAAATGCTTTTTTACTGTATCCATATTACTTATTTTCGAGTATCAACTTTCAATGTTTGCAAATATCATTCAAAAAGATAATACAATAAAAAGAAAAAACAAACATATATAGTCCAGTCCGTAACAGTATCTAAAAAAGTCAAAATAATTCGTGCAATTCCCAAAAATTTATAGTATCTTAATTTCCGCAAACGTTCCCGAAACTGTTTGCAACTAAATAAAAATATGAATCAAAAGGCTGGTTTTTCATGGGTAAAACCACTATTACCGACATTGCAAAAAAACTCAATATCTCCACCTCTACCGTCTCACGGGCCCTGAGCGACCACCCGGAAGTAAGTCAAAAGACCAAGGCAACGGTCAAAAAAACCGCCCGGAAAATGCACTACCACCCCAATACAATCGCGCAAAGTCTCCAGCGGGGCCATTCCAATATCATCGGTGTTTTGGTTCCCCAGGTGCGCCATGTCTTTTTTGCGGAGATCATGGCGGGCATTTCCGATGTCATGGAAAAGGCCGGTTACAGCGTGCTCATCTGCCAGTCCAATGAAAAATACGACAATGAGGTTCGCAATGTGGAAACCCTGCTTCAGCAGCGCATCGCCGGTTTGCTGGTCTCTATTTCCGAGCAGACAAAGGATTACGACCATTTCAACCAGGTAATTGCCAGCAATATTCCCCTGGTCTTTTTTGATCGCACCTGCAAAAAAATCAAAGCCTCCAGCGTAACAACCGATGATTACCAGCCGGCTTACTCTATCGTCAGCCATCTCATAGAAAAAGGCTACAGGCGAATCGCTCACCTGGCGGGGGTTACCAATCTGCAACTGGCGCGACAGCGACTATCGGGATATAAAAAAGCCCTGCAGGACAATGGCATACAATTCGATCCGGATTTGGTGATTGAAAACGGTCTGAATGAAGAGGACGGGCGCCATAGTTTCCTGAAACTATATAACCAACTTGCGATAAAACCCGATGCAATTTTTGGCGTCACTGACCCGGTGATTTTCGGCGCCTACCAGGAAATAAAAAAAATGGGACTAAAAATTCCCGATGACATAGCCCTGGCCGGATTCAGCAATAATCCCACCGGCGCCCTGCTCGACCCGCCATTGACCACGGTGAACCAGCCGGCCTATGATATCGGCAAAGTGGCAGCGGAATTACTCCTGGACAGGATTGTAAAGGACAAAACTGAAATCATTAATAAAATATTGCCAACAGAATTAATAATCAGAAAAACAACATAATCGGAGGGGTTTATGATTGATCAAAATGGAAAAATTACAATTACAGAAAAATTTGGGTACAGTTTAGGGGATTTTGCATCCAATTTATTTTGGATGACCTTTGTATTCTTCGGGACTTTTTTCTATACCGATATTTTTGGAATACCGGCGGCAGCAGTGGGAACCATGTTCCTGGTGACAAAACTATGGGATTCCGTCAATGATCCGCTAATGGGGATGATCTCGGACAGAACGGATACCAAATGGGGAAAATACCGGCCTTACCTGCTCTGGATCGCGGTGCCTTTTGGAGTGTTCGGGCTGGCGGCCTTTACTACGCCAAATCTGAGTATTACCGGTAAGATCATCTACGCTTATATCACCTATACCGCCATGATGATGGCTTATACCGCTATCAACATTCCTTACTCGGCTTTGATGGGTGTGTTGACGCCTAATTCAGATGACCGGACATCCATATCTTCATACCGGTTTATCGCGGCTTTTGCCGGTGGTGTTTTTATTCAGGCGCTGACCATTCCGCTGATGAGTTTTTACGGTGGCGGCGCTAATAATGTGGTTAATATTGACATGAATCCCGGCCATGAGATCGTGATCACGGAAAAAGGCGCGGGCAACTCGCAGTTGAAAGTCAATTACGAATTCACCAATGATGAGGGAAAAACCAAAAAAGAATACGTAGACAAGATCATTTGGGTCAATACCGCGGAAATGCTTTCTGAACTGAATACCGATGACGGCAACCTTTATTATGAGAAAGGATTCATTCAGAAAACTGTCACCCTTCCGGAATTATTTCCCGATGTGGACTGGAACGAAGTGAATTACGATGTCAAACTGATCAATCAGCGTAAAGGCTTCCAGATGACCATGGGAACTTACGCATTGATTGCCGTAATTCTCTTCCTGCTGACTTTCAAAATGACCAAAGAGCGGGTTCATCCGCCGGTGAATCAGCAAACCACAGTCGGCAAAGACCTGAAAAACCTGGTGCTCAATGTTCCCTGGTTGATTCTCGGAGTCATGTCACTATTTACTCTGGCCCAGGTTTGTATTCGAAATGGCGCGATCATGTATTATTTCAAATATTATGTGGGCAATACCGTTATCGCGACACCATTTATGGTGGTGGGAACCGCTTTTAATCTGGTCGGTGTTTTGTGTACCGCGTGGCTGGTTAAATTTTTTCGCAGCAAAAAGATTGTTTACGCCATTTCCCTGATCGGAACCGGTCTGACCTTCATGCTCTACTTTTTCATTCAGCCCAATCAGGTTGTGTTGATGTTCGCATTGCAGGTTGTGGGCGGATTTTTGTCAGGACCACAGTCGCCGATTGTCTGGGCCATGTATGCGGATACAGCGGATTATTCGGAATGGCGTACAGGAACACGGGCTACAGGATTGTTCTTTTCCGCGGCAACTTTTGCGCAGAAAATGGGCTGGACCATTGGCGGCGCTTTGTCCGGATGGTTGCTGGCGTATTTTGGATTCAAGGCCAATGTTGTACAGTCACAGGAAACTATCGGCGGAATTATTCTGCTGATGAGCATAATTCCGGCTGTGGCTTCCATTATCGCCGGTTCCATGGTTTATTTTTATAAACTGGACAACGAATTCATGCACAAAATTGAAACCGACTTGAAGAACCGCAGAAAAGAAGCCGGTGATGAACTCGCTGCAGAAGCTGCTTAATTAAAGGAATATCAATGAAATTCGGACATTTCGATAATACCAATAAAGAATATGTGATTGACCGCCCGGACACACCAAAATCCTGGAGCAATTACCTGGGCTCAACGGAATACGGCGCCATCATCACCAATAATGCCGGCGGATACAGTTTTTACAAATCCGCTGCCCAGGGGCGGTTCACCCGCCTGGTATTCAACAATACACCCATGGACCAGCCGGGCCGTAACATCTACATTCGGGATATGGAATCCGGCGATTTCTGGTCCAATGCCTGGCAACCGGTTGGCAAACCCCTGGATCAATACAAATCCATTTGCCGCCACGGCACCGGATACACCATCATTACATCCGAATATTCAAACATTCAATCGATAACCCGCTATTTTGTCCCCTTAGGAAAAAACCACGAATGCTGGCAGGTGAAACTTACCAATACCGGCAATAAAAAACGGAGCCTTCGTCTTTTCACTTATGTGGAATATAGCGGTCACTGGATTCAGCAAAATGATCTTCTGAATTTACAATACTCCCAATACACCCTTGAAATGTCAGTCAAAAAAGGCGTTATTAATCATGGAGTCAACACATATTTACCCTATGTGCCGGAAGATTTTACTGTCGGCGATTCCTGTCGCCATTCCTTCCTGGGAATTATTGGCGCAACGCCTACCGGTTTTGACACTGACAAAGATATTTTTATCGGGCCCTACAACAGTTACAACAATCCGGCAGTGGTGGAAAAAGGCCAATGTACCAATTCCCTGGCTGTGGGTGGAAACGGTTGCGGTGTCCAGCAAATCGATATCGAATTAGCGCCCGGTGAAACCAAAGAATTCACCGTAGTCATGGGCATTGGCAAAGCTGACCTGGAAGGCAAAGAAGCCATTGATTCTCTCAAACCAGACGGTAAAATTGATGAAGAATTTCAGAAAGTGCACAATTACTGGCATCAGCGAATTTCCACTTTGCAGGCAAAAACACCGGATGATGATCTGAACAATATGCTGCAAGTCTGGAACCCCTACAATTCCATGATCACCTATGCCTGGTCGCGGGCCGCCAGCCTGGTTTACAGTGGCGCCCGGGACGGATTGGGATACCGGGACACATTGCAGGATATCTTAGGTGTCATACACAATATTCCCGATGAGGCCGGAGAGCGGTTGAAACTGATGATCACCGGGCAGGTTTCTACCGGCGGGGCCATGCCGGTTGTAAAGCCTTTTAACCACAATCCCGGTAAAGAAAAAGCACCTGCCGAAGAAGAATATCGTTCCGACGACTGCATGTGGCTGTTCAATACAGTTCCCGCTTATGTCAGGGAAACCGGCAATATCGATTTTTACAATGAAATATTGCCCTATGCGGATAAAGGCAAAGATACGGTTCTGGGGCATTTGAGACGGGCCATTGAATTTAACTTAAAACGAAGCGGTACTCATAATCTGCCCTGTGGGCTGCTCGCAGACTGGAATGATTGCCTGCAATTGGGACAAAAGGGCGAAACGATTTTCGTCGCCATGCAATTACGCTATGCTCTGAAAACCTACATCGAAATCTGCGAACTGCTGAATAAACCGGAAGAAACTCAATGGGCCAGCCAGCATTTAAAAAATTTAGACCAAAACATCGACCGGCACGCCTGGGACGGTGAGTATTACCTCCGCGCTTACCGGGACGACGGATTGAAATTCGGTTCCCGTAACAGCGATGAAGGCAAACTCTGGCTCAATCCCCAATCCTGGGCTGTATTCAGCGGCCATGCCGGCGAAGAAAAATCTAAAAAAGCCATGGATGCCGTCAATCAGCGATTGGCCTCCAAACACGGAATCGTCGTCTGCGAACCTTACGAATTTGCCGATCCCTCAGTGATCAAAGCAACGCTGTTTCCCAAAGGATCCAAGGAAAACGGCTCGATTTTTTGTCACACCCAGGGCTGGGCGATCATTGCTGAAACTTTGCTGGGAAATGGCAACCGCGCTTATGATTATGCCAAAGCCTATCTTCCGTCAGCCTATAATGACAGCGCGGAAGTCCGTGAAATTGAACCCTATGTTTACTGTCAATCGACCTTCAGTCAGTTTCATCCCCGTTTTGGAGCGTCGCGGGTTCCCTGGCTCAGCGGTACAGCCTCCTGGTCCTATTACGCTATAATGATCTACATTCTGGGCATTCAGCCGGAATATGACGGATTGACCATTGATCCCTGCATTCCCGGGCAGTGGCAGGGCTTCACAGCCAGTCGAAAATTCCGGGGCAAAATTCTGAATATCGAGGTGCAGAATCCGGACAATGTTCAAAAAGGAATTAAAGAATTACTGCTCAATGACGAAAAACTGGCAACCAATTTTATTCCGGAAAAACTGATGAAAGATAAAAATAATCTCATCGCCATTATGGGATAGAATCATTTTAAGAGAAAGGCAAGCCATGAAAAAAATTATTTTAATATTGTTCATAATTTTCAACTCATTAGTGGCGCAGATCGCTATCAATCAGGTCGGCTATCTTCCGCAGTCAATAAAATTTGCTTACTTCAATTCTAAAGTAAATTCCTTTAAAATTGTTGATGCGGAAGCCGGAAAAGTAGTCTTTTCTGGTGATTGTAAGTTGTGGAAAAAAAATGATCCCGCTTCCGGAGAAACAGTCTACCGCGGCGACTTTTCACAATTTTCCGAGGAAGGCACTTATTATATTGTTGATAATAACGGACGGAAGTCGGCTCCTTTCACAATAGCTTCCGGTGTCTATGATGACCTTTACCAAAAATCAGTAAAGTCCTTTTACATTCAGCGCTGCGGCGTACCCCTGGATGAAAAATACGCCGGAAAATTTGCCCATCCCATCTGTCACACTCAGGACGGAATTTATCACAATTCCGCCGGAAAAACCGGTCATAAAGATGTTACCGGCGGCTGGCATGATGCCGGTGATTACGGTAAATATATTGTCAACGGCGCTTATTCGGTTGCTGTAATGCTCACCGGCTATGAACTCTATCCCGCAGGCTTCCGGAGTGATAATCTGAATATTCCGGAAAGCGGAAATGGTATTCCCGATTACCTGGATGAATGCCGTTTTGAATTGGAATGGTTTCTCACGATGCAGGATGATGACGGCGGCTTGTATCATAAAGTCACTGCCGCCAATTTTTCCGCCATGGAGACGAAACCCCAAAACCACGACGACCCGCGCCTGATCATTCAAAAAACATCAACCGCTACAGCTGATTTTGCGGCGGTAATGGCAAAAGCCGCGCGAATTTACCGGCAATATGATAAAGATTTCAGCGAAGCCTGCCGAACAGCCGCGTTAAACGCCTGGACCTATCTGGAGAACAATCCAAAAATAATTCCAAAGGGTGGTTACCAAAATCCGCGTGACATCAATACCGGTTCTTACGGCGACAGAAATGACCGGGATGAAAGACTCTGGGCTGCGGTTGAACTCTATATTACTTCCGGAGATGAAAAATTTAACCGGTTCTACCAGGCCAATATCGGCAGAATCCCGGAATTTGATGAATTGTTTTCCTGGAATAGCGTACAAAATCTTGCTCATGTTAATTATCTGCTGCTTGCCGACGATGCCAACACCGAAAAAACAAAACAATCCATTCAAAAAGAATTTAAAAAATATTGTGAAACCCTAAAAGCCAAATGCAATAATAGCGGTTACCGCGTCTTACTGGATGCCGGTGATTATCAGTGGGGCTCCTGTCAGATGGCGCTTAATTCCGGTTTTATGATGCTCATCGGAGCAGAGATTTTTAATGAAGATGATTATCACACTGTTGCTATGGATCAATTGCATTTTAACCTGGGAGTAAACGCATTACACACTACCTTTGTCACAGGATTCGGAACCCAATATCCCAAAAGTGTCCATAACCGGATTTGTTCACTCACTGATGACTGGTCGATCTTCCCGGGCTTTCTGGTGGGCGGCCCCAATGAAAACCTTCAGGACCCGGCCCTTCAAAAAGCCTTTGATAAAAAGACACCCCCGGCAAAATGTTACGTGGATGTTATGGAGAGTTACGCTTCCAATGAAACCTGTATTAACTGGAACGCAATCCTGGCGGTTTATGCCGGTTATTTGAAAGGAATGAAACAATAATATCTAACGCAGAGTGCCAAAGAGCGTGAGAACAGTTTTTTATAATACTTTCTCTGTGTTAAAATCAATAACAGGCTGTAACCCCTTGCATAAAGAATAGGAGCATAAAATGAAATACGGATATTTTGATGATAAGAACAAAGAATATGTGATCACCCGGCCGGATACGCCGATTCCCTGGATCAATTACCTGGGGAGTGAGGATTTTTTCGGGATTATTTCCAATACAGCCGGCGGGTATTCCTTTTACCAGGACGCGAAACTGCGCCGCCTGACCCGCTACCGCTACAACTCTGTCCCCATGGACAACAATGGCCGTTACCTCTACATTCAGGATGGTGA
>CAYYMT010000055.1:0-23359 GCA_964472715.1 uncultured bacterium
GGGAATGACACAGACTAAAATCCGGATTTCCGACAAAACCTATATTCAAAATCGAACTGCAGGTTATAAAATAATTGATGGCAAATATGTGAACTGGATGACCAACAATCAATTAGTCGGACATGACGCTGTCTATTCATCAGTGGAAGACCTCTTTCTGTGGCAACAGGCTGTAGAATCCAACCGAATCAAAAATTACAGACTGGAACGCATGAAAATACCGGGAAAATTTAATGATGGTAGCAGCGGGAATTACGGTTATGGCCTGGTGACGGGAAACTACCGCGGCCTGGATTATTACTGCCATGACGGCTGGTATGTGGGGTACAAGGCTTTTATCATTACTTTTCCAACTGAGGATTTTGCAGTAATCGCGCTGAGTAACCTGGGTAATAAAAATGTTCGCCCATATGCCTTGCAAATCATTGATCTCTACCTGAAAGACAAATTCAATAATGAAGAACTTACCTCCATCAAAGAGAGTAAAAAATTCGTAAAAATCAGGAATTACAGAAAATTTGTCAGGCCCGAACTGGGTGGGTTCAAACCCCTGGAATCCATTGAAAACGCCTATTATATTGCTCCTTTTGCTGATAATGAATTCTGTACTGATGATTATATGACAAGAATGAAAATTGATGACAGCGGGTTCATTCAATACACTTCCTATGGCAGTCGCCACCGCTATATTCCCTTTCAGAAAATTCCATTATCCAAAAAAGCAAAAGAACAGATCACTGGCGATTATTTCAGTGATGAACTGGACAATCAGGCAAAAATATATTCAGAGAAAGATAAACTGATGCTGGAAATTGGTCTGGAAACCGTGGAAATTGTTCAGTTTGCCGAAGATGAATTTGCATCCGATAGTTCGAAACTAAAACTGATTCGTGCCCAAAATAGTAAAATTATAGGATTCACTTACTCGACTTATAGTGTGCGGGGAATTAGATTTACACGAAATCTTGACAAATGATTTCGATATACACAAGTTGAACCATAATTAAAATAATGGTTCAGGAGATAACATGCAGTTAATTGACAATGCCATTACGCGAATAACATCTCAGCAGCCCATACATGCCATTATTGACAATATTGAAAATCGATAAAATTCTCTGGAAACAGAGGTAAAACGCGAGGAATAATGTTTTTCAAAAAAATATTCAGTAAAAGCAAAGCAAAAATATGGAATGAGGGTGATAAAATCCAATCCTTTTCACTGACCACACATACCGGTAGTGAATTCGACTATAACAGCAAAACCCGGTCGAAATTATTACTCTATTTTTTTCCTAATGCGTGGTCGGAAACCAGTCAGGAGCAGATTCTCATAATGGAAAAGAAATACAACAGCTTCCTTCGGTTTAATGTGCTGCCGCTATGTATAACCACTGATACACCAGCCTCAATTAAAACCTGGGCCAAAACCATCTCTCTGCGCAATATCCGGCTGCTATCGGATTTCTGGCCCCATGGCTACTTGACTAATTCTTTTGGTATTCTTAACCGGCAGCGGGGATGCCCCGAGCGGGCGCTTATTTTGGTGGATGACAACATGGTGGTGCAAAAAAAGGAAGTCCTGGATCATGCCACTGATTTTGATGTAGAAGAAATATTGAGTATTATAAAAAATATTGACAAAAAGGAAGAATGATATGCGAATTAAATTAGTTGTATTTGTTCTGTTATTAACGATAACTATGACAAAGGCGCAAGACATGAATAAAAAAGTATCTATTGGAAAAAGCGGTGACATTCATCCCAAACCGGCTCTGGTAATCGGGTCTTACAATGAAGCCGGTGTTCCCAACATTATGACCGCCTCCTGGGCCGGTATCTGTAATTCGCGGCCATTATGCATTGCCGTTTCATTACGGCCGGCAACACTCTCCTATCACAATATCACAAACACCAAGGCTTTTACGGTCAATGTACCTTCGGAAGATTTGGTGAAAATTGTGGATTTTGTGGGAGTTAAATCAGGGCGTGATATGAACAAATTTGAAGAACTGGGACTGACGGCTGTGAAATCCGATTCTGTCCATGCGCCCTATGTGGCGGAATTCCCTGTCGTAATTGAATGCAAAGTGATACAAATGCATGATATCGGCTCCCACCGTCAATTCATCGGTGAAGTCCTGGATACCAAGGTGGATCCATCTGTCCTGGATGAAAAAGGAAATGTCGATGTCACCAAACTGAAACCGATTTCCTATGGCGGACGCGGCTATTTCGGCATCGGTGAGTTTATTGCCAAACCCTGGAACGCATTTAAAGATTTGGAATGAGATTAATCAGCTGATTTTTCTTTTGAGATAATTAAAGATACAATCAGTCCCAATCCAGGGCCAAATATATTACTACCGACAAAATCCCATAGGCGAATAGCTGACCAAAAAACCGCCTTCAGAAAATCAATTCCAAAGGCGGTTGAATATATAACATAATTTCTTTAGTTGTAATTGTTTCAGGCCATGGATGATTACCGGGCTGTGTAACCGCCATCGATCAACAGATTGATACCGGTGACGAATTCATTTTCTGCCAGAAAAACAATGGCGTGGGCCACTTCTTCCGGATTACCCAGTCGTCCAACCGGATGTTTTTCCACCAGTTCATCATAAAAATCACCCAGTTTTTCTTTGTTTACCATGGCGGTTTCAATATATCCCGGATTCACGGAACTGACACGAATATTCTTGTCGGCATATTCCAGCGCCAGGGATTTTGTCAGGGTGTTGACTGCGCCTTTACTGGCGTTATAGGCAAATGCGCCGGGCTGTCCCACGAAACCCAGAATGGAAGAATTATTAATGATACATCCTCCGCCCTGTTTCACCATTTCCTGAATAGCATACTTGGCTCCAAAGAAAACACCATCCTGGTTAATGGCAACCACTTTATGATAATCTTCATAATCCATTTCATGCATAGGCTTCAATATTCCAATTCCGGCATTATTGACCAGTATGTCCAGACGGCCGTGTTTTTTCACGGTTTCATCGACCATTTTTTTGACCGATTCTTCTTTGGATACATCCACCTGAATAAATAAAACTTCATGGCCTTTTTCTTTCAATTCCGCAGTCACGGCTTTACCACCTTTTTCATCCCAGTCGGCAATGACCACTTTTGCACCTTTGTCAAGAAAGGCTTTGACTGTCTCTTTGCCAATTCCTGAGGCTCCACCGGTAACAATAACTATTTTATCTTTTAAATTATACATATTTACTCCATTTGTTTATTACTAATTTTTAACAACTATCCATTGGATGCTATATTAAAATAAACGTTACGGTTTTTCTCATATCTGTAAAATGTATTCGGTTTTGTTTCTCTAACCAACAAATATGGTTTTCTTTTCCGGTTTTGGCGCTTTGATCACCATAAAGGCCAGGTCTTCATCACTTTCATTATACCAGCAGTGCAAAATGTCTTTGGGGCTCTCCACCAGAGTATTGGCAGAAACGGTTTCCTTTTCGTCACCAACCTGTACCACACCTTCACCTTTCAGTACATAAAAGGCCACATCCACCGGGGTAATGTGTTTTTTAAGTGATTGTCCCGGCTTGAGATTGATGACAGTCACCATGGCGTGTTCTGTTTTGTAGAGATTTCTGGCATCCACATTGTGGGCAGTGTCCATGATTGGTGTTTCGGATAATTTTTTTGTAATGATCATTCTAATTTCCTTTTTTCATGGTTAAAAACTATACTTCAATTTTACATACAGCATATCATTGTCGTCATATTGGCCAAACCGGCCGTCATCGCCGAAAAACAGATTGGCCCCTGCCAGCAATTCAAAGCCGTCATAGAGGTCATAATAAATTTTGGGACGCACCAGGGCGTCATTATTGTTCAATCCGATGTAGGAAAAGAGTTCCAGTGTCAGGGTTTCCCGCAGAAAATCCTTTCGCATCAGAAATGTCATGGTGTTTTCGAATTCATCCTGATCGATCATGGAATCGTAATCAAGAATACTTTGCTGAATAAACTGACCGCTCATGTTGATATCAAAAATCGTGTAATCAATACCCACCAGGTAGTGAAGATAATTTTTTTCTGTAACTGATTGGCTGGCAGTTGGGTCGGCAGAGTTAAAATATTTCCCGGCGTAAAATGCGCCTTCGCTGCGCAGAACAATTGGCCCCAGCGTACTGCTGAAACTACCGCCGGCGATTGATAAGCGGTGATGCTGAGGAATGACATTCAGCCCGGTCAGTTGCCTGGTCTCCGGATCAACAATTTTTTCAATGTGCATGGTGGGATCATCATCCCAGGCGTAACCGGCCATTATCTCAAAATCAATGGCAGAAGTGAGGGCTGAATATTTGACAAACCACTCGCTGTTTTCCAGTGATTTTGTCACTTCACGTTGTGAATTGTCAAACTGCGGTGTTGCCGGAAATTGCATTTCCGGCCGCCAGCGGGAAGATTCATCAGGCATCAAAGTCGGCTCAAAAACCGGCAGCCAGACCAGTTCAAAGGTCTGATTGCCACGATAATAATTCATCTTCACAGCAGTGACGCCCATTCTGATTTCTTCAAAATCCGGCAGCAGGAATTCGCTCATATCTTTGGGAGAAATGATGTCAGTGATGAATACACCGTCGGCTTTGCCCCAAATTATTTGTTGTTTTCCCACCCGCAGGTCAATGGCATTGAAATAAATATCCATGTACGCCTGGCGCAGCCCGATATCCTGCCGCTTGTCACTGTATTGGTAAATATAGGGATTGGTCCGGAAGGAAACATTGCCCTTGCTGTGCTCGATGTTCAGGTTAAACGTGTTTTGAATGATAGAATATTCACCGCCATTACGCAGCAGCGCGCCGGTGTAATTCCGCACATACCCGCTCATGAACAGGTCCTGGCCAAATATTGTTGTCGTCAGCAGAAGCAGCGTTAGTAAACTTTTGGTGAAAATTTTCCTTTTCTTGTCCACTATATCCCCCGTTTCATCATGCGCTCAGTAAACCAGGTGTCTCTGATGCCGGTATCGATTTTCAGATTTTCCAGTTTCATATCAGTGGTATGTCCCTTCTGAACATTATGCATTTGGCTGTTGGTGATGATCCAGTAATCTTTGATTTTTTCAAATTCCTTCACACTCAGGGTTTTAAGGTGATCGTCATCTTCGTCATAAAATTCCTTTTTGAGGCCGATCCATTTGTCTTTGATCACCCAGGTGACCGTGCGGGAATACATGTAATCTTCCTCTTTGGGAATGCTTTCCACGACATAGCACTGCTGGCCGTCGACGTCTTCTTCTCTCAATAATTTGTGAGTGTCTTCCGACGGATGACGGTCGCCCAGATCATCATAGGTAAAGTCCGATCCCATGAAGTAATCGCTCTTGCTGTCACTGGAAATGCGCTTCACTCGTTTTAGGGCAGGCAGATAGATCCACTGGTCATCGTCCCGGCCTTCTTCGTCATAACTCCAATTCATAAAAGAAGTATTGCGCACATCCGCGGGAGCGATAAAAAACATGATCTTTTTTTCTTCGGTGCCAAAATCTTTAATGTATTGTTTGATTTCACGGACACGTTGATCGCCACGGGAATTGATCAGTGTCATGGTCAGTTTACCCTCCTGGTCATTGCCGGTGGGCCGGTTATAGACCTTTTTTATGATTTCCAGTCCGCTTATGTCATCCTGTGCAAAGGATGAAACGGAAAAAGCAGTCAGCACAATGATTAAACTCAACATTATTTTTACATATTTCATTTTTAAACTCCTTTATTTTTTTTAAAGAAAATATTTGAAAGTCGCATCAGCAGATACATGATTGTTACTGTCCCCAGAAAACTGGTGAACATATTCATGGAAACCAATGCGCCCAGCGCCCTGTTTGGCGGAAAAACCGAAGCCAGCAGTACGAGAAATCCGGCGATCACTACCAGGGCGTTGAAAATAATGGCCCGTCCGGAATGCTGCATGGTTTTTTGGCCTGTTAATTCCGGATCATTGGTTTCGGCGGCGTAAATTTTATACCGTTCTATAAAGTGGACAGCGTAGTCAATCCCGATTCCAATAGCAATGCTGGAAAGCAATGCGGTAGTTGTGCTCAGGGGAATGTTTAACAATCCCATGACACCGAAACTGATCATCGCTGTAATCATGATGGGGACAGCGCCGATAATTCCCGCTAATATGTTTTTGAACATCAGTGAAAGCAGCAACACAATGATTACCAGGGAGATCATCAGGCTTTTGATCTGTCCTTCCAATATCAAATCGGTAAAAACCAGGGCCTTGTACCCTGAACCGGCAAAATTGACAGTGACGCCTAATTTTTCCAGGGCCGGCAAATGTTCTTCTATTTTTGTAATAGCGCTGTTGAGTGCAATGGAATTATCACTTTTCAATTGAAATGTGAGATTGGCTTTCTGGTAATTGTAATCCACAACTTTCCATAGATTTTCCGGGTCGCCGGACATTTCATACAGCAAAAGATATTGAGCCACCAATTCATTGCTTTCGGGAATGATATTATATTCAGCGCTGTCGGCATGCATGACTTTATTCATTCGTTTCAGGTAATCTGTAAGGGAAAAGGAATTGCCTACCACTGGCAGAGAGCGCTCGACATCACTTTGCAGCCTATCGATTGCTTCAAGAATTTGTGGTTCTTTGAAAGCGTCAACCTTTTCGGAATCGAGAATTACATTCAGCGAGGAAGTGCCACCGAAATTCTCGTTAATAAATGCATCGGTCTGAACAATCTCGCTGTCTTCTTCGAATTTGTCCAGGAAACTGGAATTGATCCAGACATTGGTCATCCCGTAAACGGACAGGCCGATGATCAAAATGGTCGTTGCCAGGGTAACATATTTATGTTTTACAACCATTTGGGCGATGCCGTTGAGAAATTTGTTTTCACCTTCCCGAACATTTGAATTTTTACTTTTCCAGCGGGGCAGTCCGAAAGTCAGTAATCCGGCGGGGATTACCAGCAGAGAAAAGACCATTGCCATTAATACGCCGAAAGCAGTGAAGATTCCGAAATATTTAATAGGATAGACTTCTGATGTCAGGAGGGAAATAAATCCCACTGCCGTAGTGATTGATGTCATAACTACCGGCTTCCACATTTCTTTCAGCATATTAAAAACAGCGGTTTTTTTGTCGGCCTGTGGATTATCATTCATAAAAATATGCAAATGACTGTACAGATGAATCCCGTCCGCCACACCGATAGCAATCAGCATCACCGGTATCATGGTGGAAACGGCATAGATGGGAATGTTCACCGCCGCCATCAGCCCAAAGGCCCAGATAACACTGAAAAATACCACCAGGAGTGTAAAAATCCCTGCTTTTATGCTGCGCTGCACCAGCAACAGAACGATGATAATCACAACGATTACAATCGGCACCATGCGTTTCATATCGCGGGGGCCGAGATAGGCCATGGTACCCTCGACAATAGGCGTACCCGCCACATACAATTTTTCCGGTCCTTCATATTCTTTGGACAAAGCGATCAGACGATGGTAGAATTCCTGGGAAAAGGTATCATCACCGATTTCAGCAATGATAACAGTCACAGTTTCTTCTTTGTTCACCATTCGTTCATAGACCATGTCATTATCACGAACATTGTTGCGCAGGGCGGTCAGTTTTTCCTGACTTTTTGGAATTTTAGTAAAGAAAGGCCGGACATCCATTCCCAGTTCTGTGCCGATGATATTATCAGCAGTGTAGAGTGATGTAACGTCATCTTTATTGATCTCTTCCATCGCTTGTAATTTTTTCGTCAGGGATTTTACTTTTTCCAGGGTCGCCGGATTGTAAATTCCATCTTTATTCTCAATGGCGATGATAATGCCGTCCTGAATGTTGAACCATTCTTCCGCCTGGTTGCTGTAAACAAATGCCGGGTGTTCCTGGGGCATGTAATCATCGAGATCGGTTTCCATGCGGGAGTTCTGCCGCATTACAACGAAAAATACAATCGTAAGCAACAGGCTGATTGCTAAAACCAGTTTGGGGAATTTTAACAAAGCTTTAAAGATTTTTTCCATGAGATCATTCCTTGTCTTGATTATTAATGAAAAATCAGTTTATTAATATTTTTTTTATACTTTGCCACATCTGCTCGCCTTCGGACTCCAGGTCATAGGTGAATCCTGTCAGCCGCCATTGTGTGACCACCAGCCGCAATGTGCCGGTAATCATCAGTGTCAGGTGTTTGACCGGGATATCAGAGCGAATATGACCGGATTGTTGACCGATAAGAATGATTTTTTGTAAAATAGATTGGTGTTGCTGCATGATAGATAAGACTTTTTCCGATAATCTTTTGTCGTTTTGAAATATTTCTTCGGAAAAGATCACAGCGGCCAGGGCCGGGTTGGCTTTGAAATTTTTGAAAGTATTCAAAAAAATTGTTTTTAATTTTGTCATAGCGCTTTCGTCAGCGGAAAATGATAAGCTTTCATTGGCGCTGCCGATGCGATTCTCAAAACTGACTAAAATACTTAGAAGAATATCGATTTTACTCTTGAAATGCCGGTAAATCCCGCCTTCGACAATGCCGATTTTTCCCGATAGATTTTTGATGGTGAGCTGCTGAATGCCTTTTTCGGCGATCAATTCCACGGCTGCGTTAATAATTTCATTTTGTCGGTTTGTAAATTCTTTCATGTTTTCTCCAATAAGTGAATGTTCACTCACAATGTATGGAATATTAACTGACTTGTCAATAATTTTTTTGGTTATTTGTTTTTTATAGTGCTTAAGTGGCTTGTAACCATATTTTTGGGAGAATCAAATTCTGAAACTTGTATTAGCGCGCTATTTTTTTACGTTTCTTTGGTGCAAGAAATCTATTATTTCTTTCATCGAAGTATCTTTTTGGTCATTTACTGATTAAAAGTCCCCCTGTAAACCTGTTTGAATTTTTCAAAATTGCTGTCTGACCCGCCAATAATATAGATATTTTTATTAAGGGCAGTTATACCACAGAGTTGATTGCCAATTGGTAAAGGTTTAGAAGATATCCATTGCTTTATTCGGGTATTATAAATTTGCACATTTGATATTGCTTTATTGGACTGATTTTGTCCACCGGGAATTATAAAATACTGGTCAACAACAGCGCTGCCGAACATTACCGAGACCCATTGCGGAGAATTGGGCCCCAACGACCATTGATCGGTTACCGGATCATAAATTCTCAGTGTATCTCCGCAAAGGGCGTAAATTTTATTATCAATGGCGCCCAGGATCGGATTTTCGGTTGGGATTGGTAAGGGTTGTTTTGTTTGCCAACTATTGGTGACCGGATCGTAGACTTCATTTTTATCACTTAGCGTAGACCAGTCTGTGCGACCGCCCATGACATATATTTTTCCGTCGACAACTGCGCAGTTGCTATGTTGACGTCCGGTTGGCATCGGCGCTAATTTCTGCCAGGTGTTTGTTCCGGGATGATAGGATTCCAGACGGGCCAGAAAGGGATCACCGCCAATGGCGTAAATAATTGTGTCTACTGTTGCCAGGTTGAGGTTCCAGCCCGGCGTGATCATATCGCCTTTATACTGCCAATGATCTGTTTTGCTGTCATATTCATAAATACCGGAGGCGTCTTTATCAGCCTCCATAAAATAAATTTTACCCTTGCAGGTGATTGCTGTACCACGCATAGGTTTTGGCAGGGAGTTCATTTCTTGCCAATGGATGGGTTGGGCAAAAAGGCAACCGGTTAATATGAGTATCATTATTAATTTTTGTTTCATAGAGGATTATCCTTATAGTAAAATCTGCTACTTTAAATTATAACTTCTCTATGACACATGATCGAATTCTTTGTTGTCATCAACAAATTATCCCATTGAAATTAATTTGCGGACTTGAAGTCCGCGCTCCTGCATTTACCCGTTTTCTTCATTATTTAAAATTCTATTTTGTAACTCAATGATGGCAGAAGTATGGACTGGTTATCATCCACGATTTTACCGGTCTTGTAGTTATATTCCTTGCTGGAACTGGTTTCCGCCTTCAGCAGATTTTTAACCTGTAACGCCCAGACACTGGAGTAATGGTTTTTGTTGACCCGGTAAGTGATCGAAATGTCCAGGTAATTCCTGGCTTTTTCACGATCGCTGAATGCCTGTGTGTGGTCATAATAGATTTCCTGTTCCGCCAAAGAGCGTTCTCTGTTCACCGGACTTCGGTAGCGACCACCCTGGGTTGTGAATTTCCCGCTGATACCCAGGATGTTGTTTTTTCCATTATCCCCCAGAAAGAACTCCTTGCCAAACAATAGATTGACAACATAACCGCTGTTAAACCGGGTATTGCGTTCGACACAGTCACCGCCGGTATATTTGGCATCAAAAAAAGAAGCGGTAGCTGTATAATAAAAATTGTCTTTTAAAAACCGTTCCAGGGTGAAATCAATACCAATATTTTCACCGCTTCCTTTATTGACCAGATTACTGTTGAATTGCCATTCCCGTTCATAATTTAGCATGGAAAAGGAACTGTCAGGAATCACCGGCGCATTGTAAATGGATTGATAGTAAGGTTCAATCCGGAAATGCAGGTTTTCAGTTAGCATTTTATCATAGCCAAGCACAAAATGATGGGCTTTTGTAAAATCCAGGTTCTTATTGGGACGAATGGTTTCAGCGCCCTGGTTTTGCTGATTGAAATAGATGAAAATTTTCTCCAGTTGAGAATGATTACCATACCCGAAACTCAAGGTTTGGGTTGGCGAAAAATGCCAGTTAACCCCAAGTCGTGGCTCAAAAGTTTTATGATGGTTCAACATAAAATATTGGGAGTGAAACCCCAGGTTTACATTCAGGTTTTTGGTGATATTGTATTTGGATTGGGAGTAGAACTCAAACAAATTGCTGTTGCCGGTTCCATCTGAAACCTGTTGCATTGGACTCTCATTGGTCGCCCGCGCCCTGATATCGATATTATAATATAAATTATTAACCAGGAAACCGGACCGGTTGGTGTGTCTCCTATTAAATTTGTGATTATAATAGGACTTCAGGGTATATGTCCCGGTATTATTGTCAATATATCGATGTTTTTGCAATATTCCGTTGTCATCGACCCTGTCCATGTCAAAGTAGATAGAATAGCCGGTCGCAACAAGGGCGGTTTTCAGATAGGATTTCCGGCTCAGCAGAATTTTATGGTTCAGGCCAATGGCGCCGGTTTTCATCACTGATTCATATTTCATTCTGTCCCAGCTGAATTTCCATTTCGTGGAATCCTTTTCCACGGGTTCATCATTTGTGTCAATACCACTGATACTCCAGAGGGAGAAGGTTCCGTAATTTTTGGTTGGCAGGTTGATCTTAAAAGAAAGGTCCTGGTAACTTGGAATTTGTTCAGTGCCGATCAGGGGTAAAACAAGGCTTAACGTTGAATAGCGATAATTGATCAAATAGGATGCCTTGCTGTTTTTGCTGAAGGGGCCTTCTGTCGCGAAATCAACACCCAGAATGCCCAGTTGAAACGTGTGCTCCCGTTTTTGGTCATTGCCCTTTCTCATTTTAATATCGAACACGCCTGACAGCGCATTGCCATATTCAGCCGGAAAAGCGCCGGTAAAAAAATCTGAGTTGGACAGCAATTGCGCACTCAATATCGACATCATACCTCCGCCGGCAACATTGCCATCGGGAAAATGATTGGGGTTCGGAACAGTGACTCCTTCCACCTGCCAGAGTATTCCTTTGGGAGCGTTTCCCCGTACGATAATGGCATTGTCCTGCAGATTGCCGCTGGTCACGCCGGCAAATCCGGTAGCAAGCCGGGCGGGATCATCCAGCCCACCTGCGTATCTGCGGGTTTCTTCGACAGTAAAACTGCGGGCGCTGATTGCCGACATACTGTTCAGTGATTTTTCCTTTTCCTGTTCCTGCTCTACAACAATTTCATTCATCACGATGGGGGATTCTTTTAGTTCAATATTCAGGACCACTTCTTTTGCGGAATTTACCAGTACCTCCCTAAAAATCCGCGGTTCATATCCAATGAAACTAACTTTGATATCATAGCGGCCCACCGGAACATTTGGAATTATAAAATTGCCATTGACATCAGACATTGTACCGAGGTCTGTTCCCATTATCAAAATATTGGCACCGGCCAGGGGTGTTTGGCTTTCCCGGTCAATTACAGTTCCCCGCACAACTTGTGTGATTTTTTCAGCTGTTAGGGGCACAAAATTTAATAATATCATTGTTACTATTAAACCTTTTTTGAACATATGATCTCCTGTTTGTAAAAAAATAATTAATCGGATTCGTCGTAATTATTTGATGGGATAACAGGAATATTGTTGTCATTTTTTTTAGAATTATGATAAATGTACAAAGGTTTTATTATGCTAATGATTGGATAAGGTTTCGCCACTAATCTTCATCAGGAAGCATAGCGCTAATTATATTCCATTCCTGTTCCATGTCCTGAAAAATATCCGCCAGGCTTTCCATGTCATTCAGTTCGATTCTGGATTCCATATTCTTTGACATTTCGGCCAGAATATTAAAACTCATATTCAAGCTGGCGCCTTTTAATTGATGGGCAGTTCGCTTAATCTGGTCCCTGTCCCGGCTGTTAATTGCTTTTTCAAGGCTATTCAGAATTTGCGGTATGTTTTCCTTTGAATTGTTCATGATCTTTTTTAGCAAAGATTCTTTGACGGCTAACCGGTTATAAAATTCCTCTTTGTTAAAATGCTGAAGAGACAATTCTTTTGATTCCGGTTTAATTTGCCTGACTTCCTGTCCCAGGCAAAACCGATGAATGGCGTTTTTAATTCTGAAAGGCTCCAGCGGTTTGGTGAGGAACTCATCCATGCCGGCATTCAGGCTTTTTTCCCGTTCTTTTTTCATTGCGCCGGCAGTGAGGCCGATAATGGGAATATGTTTCCGCTTCTCAACTCTGCTCTGCCGGATTTTCAGGGTAGCTTCATTGCCGTTCATAATCGGCATCTGTATATCCATAAAGACAATATCCGGTTCGTGCCGGATTGTTTTGTCCACTGCTTCTTTGCCATTTTCCGCTTCGATAATTTTTGCATCGGGAAAATTCTCAAGCAGGACGGATTTTGCCAGCAAGCGATTCATATCATTATCATCAGCAATCAGGATAGTGAGCGACAGGGTCTCTTCTGACTGATAATTGTCATATTCCATGCTTTTCTGACGGGAAATTCCTAAATCCGGCCCCTTTTCATTGATGCGGCTGAGGATTTTGTCCAATTCCTCAATTTTTACCGGCTTGGCCAGCTTCAAATAGACACCGAGTTCTTTGCATTCTTTATGTATTTTAGCATCATCGGATGAGGAGTGCAGGAGAATTATGGGCTGCTTGTCCGGGGTTAATTTTAATTGTTCACGAATATATCTGATGGTTTCCAATCCATCCATCTCCGGCATGTGATAATCGACAATGATAACGTCAAAGGATTTTTTGTCCCGGATTATTTCCAGAGCTTTGTGACCATTGTTGACAGTAACCGGTTTGATGCCACGGCTGACCAGCAGATGTTCGAGAATCAGCAGATTGTTTTCATTATCATCAATCACCAGGCAGTTTTGAATATCTTCATAGGTCTTTAATTCCGCCTTCGGGCCAAATTCAAATTCTGTGGCGATTGTAAAATAAAAGGTTGTGCCGGCCTCTGGCTCACTATCCAGATTGATCTCTCCGCCCATTTTTCTCGCCAGCATCTGTGAGATAATGAGGCCGAGTCCTGTGCCGCCAAACTTCCGCGTTGTAGAACTATCAGCCTGACTAAAGGCTTTGAACAATTTTTTTTGCTGCCCTTTGGTAATCCCGATGCCGGTATCGCGGACAGAAAAAGTAAAGGCGCCGGAAAATGTATTCTCTTCTTTAAATCTTACCTGCAATTCCACTTCGCCTTTTTCCGTGAATTTAACTGCATTCCCCAGCAGATTGGCAAATATCTGTTTTAGCCGGGTGGGATCGACGTAGGCGTAGCGGGGCATTTGCGGATCAATATTGAGCAACACCTCCAGCCCTTTTGTGCCGGCCTGGTATTTTATAATATCAATACTTTCTTCCATTAAGGTAATGAGGTCTGTCCTGACAGGCTCAAGTTCCAGCTTTCCGGCTTCAATTTTTGAGAAGTCCAGGATATCATTGATGATTGTCAACAGGGAGCGGGCCGAAGAGTTGACATTCGCGACATATTGTTGCTGGACTGCCGAGAGCTCGGTTCCGGTCAGAAGATCGGCAAAACCAATCACACCGTTCAAAGGGGTGCGAATTTCATGGCTCATATTAGCAAGAAATTCTGATTTGGCTTTATTAGCGCTTTCAGCCTGCTGCTTGGCGGTGATCAATTCTATTTCCGCTTTTTTTCTTTCCGTCAGATCAATGGCGGTGGCGGCAATAAATCCTTTTTCATCATTTTTACCGGGAATATAGACGCCGCTCATCAGCATCGGGAATATTGAACCATCTTTTCGGGTATGCCAAACTTCCAGGTTTGAATAATGGCCAATTTCCCGAATATTCCGGTTTAATTTTCGGACCTCCTTTAGTTGCTCTTCATTATGAAAAATAGCCAGGTTCTTTTCCAGGAGTTCTTCATACTTGTAGCCGTGAATACGGGCGAAATAATCATTGATATACTCGAAATTTCCGGCTGTATCGACGATGGCGACTCCGTAAGGCGCATTGTCGGAAATGGATTTGAATTTTTTGATTTTGATTTCGGCGGCTTTTTGCTGAGTGATGTCTTCAAAAATCGTCAGAATGTATTTTTTCTGATTGGCAATGATGAAGCTGGCAAACATCCTGGCGATTACCCGCCCGCCGGAAATTGGGAATAATTCCACCTCCAGGCCGTCAACAACGCCCTTTTTTGTTAATGTTGAAATAAATAATTCCCGGTCTTTCTTTGAGAAAAGTCCTAATTCCGTGGTGGTTTTTCCGATGATTTTATCACGGGGAGCGCCAATGCCTTCAAGCATAATGTCATTGACGCGAATGATCCTGCCGCTCTCTACTTCGGTAAGGGCCATGGGTTGCGGTGAATGGTCAAAAATCGTGCGAAACTGCTGTTCCTGTTCCTTTAATTTTTGTTCATCTTGCTTACGGTTGGTAATATCATTAACAAAGGCTAAATTTCTATTTTCCGAGAGTTTGACCGCTGTGACCTGCCAGATTCTTCGGCTATGATCTTTTTTGTTAATTTGCAATTCAACCGATATTGGATTTCCCTGAATAAGCTCTTTAAAATGCCTGTTTGCTTTACGATGGTCTTCTGCGGCCACAATATCTTTGATTGTCAGGTTCAATAATTCTTTCCGGCTGAATCCGGATATTTTTTCTGCCGCGTCATTAACTTCGATGAATCTGCCATCGGTATTTGTGGAGACCATAATTCCATGGGGAGCACTTTCAATGTATGTGCGCCATTTTTCTTCTTTTTTTATTAGTTCTACTTCCGCTTTTTTCTGGGCGGTAATATCATGAATGACAGAATATAAATATTTTTTATGATGGAGTTCAACTTCGCCGCTGAAGACTTCAACATCACGAATCTGACCATTGGCAAGTTTATGTTTAAAATGAAATTTATTCAGCTTTTCTTTCCGGGCCTTTGCCATCTTTGTCTTTATTTCTTTTTCACTCAAGCTATTCAAGTTTGAAATTTTTAGATTCGTTATTTCCTTTAGTGAATACCCATAAAATTCCAGTGCCGCCTTATTTGCATCATTGATAATACCGGTAACCGGATCAATGATCAGCATAATGGATTTGTTGTCCTGAAACAGGGCCCGGTATCGTTCTTCACTGTTTTGTAATTTTTTTTCATTTCGTTTTTTTTGAGTAAACAGTGCGATCCGTTTGGCAACCTCATTAACCAATAATTGTTCTTCTTCAAGAAACGGAGTTTCAGCCATTTCTTCAGTGTTTTTCAGATAACCGACAGCGATCTCACCCAGTTTCCCATGAGGCGTTTGTATGACTGTTTTAATCCGGCGGCAGTTATTTCG
The DNA here is from genome assembly GCA_964472715.1 of uncultured bacterium. Classification (GTDB taxonomy): domain Bacteria; phylum Fidelibacterota; class UBA2242; order UBA2242; family JAFGTP01; genus JAFGTP01. The sequence continues at coordinate 16,017 of CAYYMT010000055.1, forward strand.
CCAGTTTTTTGTTTGGTAGATATCATCATTGATCTTCAGCCGGGCGCAGGCAATATTTGGATTTTTTAAACTATTGGGAAGTATATTCACCATTTTTTGGTAAGCTTTGTTGAGCGAAAGATTTGATTGGTTTTCTATTTCTGAGATTTTGTATAATCCCTGTAATTCCTTCATTCGCTCTTTGAGCAATAATTCATTTTGTTTTTGCTCTGTAATATCCTGAAGGGAGCCGAATAACATAACCGGTTTTCCCGATTCATCACATTCTGCCTTGCCGATTGTCCTTATATAGCGCTTGTTTCCTTTGGCCGTATACATCACAAGTTCTTCGTCAAAAGACCGGCCGGTTGAAATTGCTTTTTCTACATCAGTTCTGATAATTTTTTTTGATTCGCCTGTATAAAAATTGATCGCAGCTTCGATATCCGGCTGATAGTTTTCCGGAACTTCGCGAATTCTGTAGACTTCTTTGGTCCATGTCAGTTGGTTGGTTCTGATGTCAAGACGCCAGCCCCCAACCTTAGCCAGGATGCCGGTTTCATTGAGCAGGAGTTCACTTTGACGAATTGTCTCCTGAGCTTGTTTCTGTTCTGTAATTTCTGTTGTAAGCGTGGCAACCCCCAGTTTTTCCTTATTCTCATCGTCATAGACCGGGAATTTTTTGGTGAGGAAAGTGCGGCGGTCCATTTTTTCCTCAAAAACAATGGTTTTGTCACGGGGAAGATTCAGGGCGATCTTATCGTTATGAATATACTCGGCAATTTGCTCTTTGGTGGCTTTGTTCCGGAATAATTCAGAATCGGTTTTACCAATTACTTCTTCAAAGGAATTATAGCCGGTCAGTTTGAGATAGGCGCTGTTAACCATGACATAGCGCAGGGAAGTGTCTTTCAACACGCCAATATTATTGCTTTTTTCCAGGATCAGGGAAAGGGCCCTGATTTTTTCTTCATTCCGCTTTCTTTGATCAATATCCAGATGGGTGCCGACAGCGCGTAAAGGTTTGCCCTTTTCATCGAACTTGAAAATTTTTCCCTGTCCCATGATCCATTTGTATGACCCGTCCTTACATCGCAACCGGAATTCTATTTTATAGGGAATATTATTTTCAATATAGTAGTGAATTTTTTCCGTTGCTCTGTCTTTGTCATCGGGATGTAGGAGTTTCACCCAGGTATCCAGTTTCATTGGGAGTTCACCGGGCTCATATCCCAGCATTGTGAAGTAATTATCACTGAAATACACTTCATCTCCGGTCATATCCCAATCCCACAGACCCTGGTTACTGGCATTCATTGCCAGGTTCAATCGCTCCTGGCTTTCTAACAATTCTTTTTCGTTTCTTTTGACTTCGGTAATATCATTGATACAGAGTGTGAAATAATTTTTTTCCGGGCAGCCTACCTGGATGTGGTAATATTTATCATCTTCTGGGGAATAATATTCAAACTTTTTTTCATTGTTATTGTACGCGACTTCAAAAAACAGGGATGAATTATCCAGAATGCCTTGGTTTAGCTGGCTTTTAATTTGGGAAAATTTTTTGTTGATAACCTGCTCACGGTCCAGTCCCAATATTTTTTCAAATTTTGAATTGGCCTCTAAAATAATAAAATCTTCAGCCTGATTCTCATCATCAAACAATACTTGCTGATAAGAAAACCCGCCGGACAGGGTTTTTAGTATTTTTTGCAGGTCAGGATTACTCATTTACAAAATTTACTCAGTTAGTTATCATTGGTTATTTATTTTTAAATCAATAGTTATCAAGTTAAAAACAACTTGCTAATAAAGCAATTACTGAGCCATTTGAATATTAATCTGTCCTAAAGAATAAAACCCCTTTAGCCATTATTAATAACCATATTTTATCATTTCTTTGCCTTAATATATTTTTTCAGGTCGGATTTCAGGATATGATTTAATTCCGGCTCGGAAATTTTATCAGTCTCGACAAAGAGAATGCCGAAAAAAGGTTGCCGGGTGTAATCCACCTTGCGTAAATCCAGTGCTTTTGCAAAATCCTGCAGCAGCAGATCATAATCAAAATATTCAATATCCTCATGGTGGATACCGCTGTTATTATCCAGAATGACAATACTGTATTTTTTACCCTGTCTGCTCTTGAAAATTTCTGCCCAGTCCGGTTTTTTCCCATCAATAAAGTATTGATATGAATTAAATCCATAGCCAAACCCGGTGAGGTCGGCCGTAGTGCACCAGCCGCCAAAGCGCATGGGATTGACTTCGACAGGAGTGATCCGGCTGGTATCATCAACTCTGACTTCCACGTGAGCCGGGAAATTTTTCAGCTTTGTCTTTCTGCTGATCATTTTGAGAAAATCCTGAATGGCTGAATAATGCCGCTCCACAATTTCCTGTGAGGTGGAATAAATCCGGTCACTGACATCCTTGCCCGATGAAAAAATATGATGGAGAATATTCAGGATCACCGGTTCGCCGGATTCATCAAAATAGCAATCCACAGCATATTCCTCACCATTGATAATGGCTTCGATAATGAAATCATCCACATCCACTACTTCTTCAGGATAGAGGTGCCCCATTTTATTGATGTCTGTTTCGATTTTCGCCAGGGTTTCCGGCCATTCGTCGATGGTGTCCACTTTGTTGACGGCAATGGAGAAAAATCCCACTGCCGGTTTGATCACCACCGGAAAGGGAAGTGTCTTTGGATCAATGATTTTGAGGTCAGCATACTTGACGCCCTGAAAATAATAATCGGGATAATGGTCTTGAATTAGTTCCCTGAATTTTATTTTATTTTTGAAAATTTCACACTGCCGGGGAATGTCCGTTGCGGTGAGATTCCGCTCGATCCAGGCAATGGCGTTTTCGGAATTGGTATAGAGTTTTGTGGCAGGATTTTCCTGAATAATTTTTTGGGCTTCCGGTTCTGAAATCCAATTCAGTCCCTGCTCCCGGACCATTTCCTGCGCTACTGTTGTCGCAAGGATTGGAAATTGATTCTCTTTGATTGTCTTTACTAAAAAATCAGAAACATAGGGTCTGTCAATTAAAATCATGAAATCTTCCTTAAATTATATTTACTTAATTAGTATCCATAAATAGCCGAGATAGACCAGGAGCAGTACACCTGCTTCCCAACGGTCCAGTTTTTTCCTTTCACCGGTAAACATTGCGATAAACAAAAAAATTGTACCAAAAATTAACAGGATTATCTCAAAATTAAAGTTAATATTAAAATTGAGCGGGCGAATCAATGAACTGATGCCAATAATCATTAATATATTAAAGATATTTGATCCGATTAAGTTGCCGATTGCTATATCATTGTTCTTTTTGATCGCCGCAATAACAGAAGTCATTAGTTCCGGCAGGGAAGTTCCCGCCGCGATGATGGTCAACCCAATGACTTTTTCGCTTATGCCAACAGCCTGGGCAATTTTGATGGCTGTGTCCACCACTATTTTTCCGCCAAAAACCAAACCGGATAAACTCAATATTATCATTAGCCAGATTTTTAACAGGGTGTATTGTTTTTGTTGAAGTTTTGTGTTTGTCTCATCATTTTTCATCTGCGAAAATACATAATATAGAAATGTGATAAAGAGGAGTAACAGGATAAACCCGTCGAATCTGCTGATCATTCCTTTTTTGCCAAAGAAAAAATCATTGCCCATAAAAAACAGCAGGCAGGCTGCTAAAAAAGAGAGTGGGATTTCTTTCCAGACTGTAGCGGATTTTACTGCTAATGGCGTAATTATTCCCGCAATTCCCAGTATCACGAAAAGATTAAAATTATTACTGCCGACAATATTGCCGATGGCAATATCCTGATGATTATTGATAGTGGAGATTATATTGACAATCAATTCGGGCGCTGAAGTGCCAAAAGCCACAATTGTTAATCCAATCGACAGGTCTGATAGATGGTATTTTTTTGCCAGTGCCGATGAATAATCCACCAGCCAATCAGCGCTTTTTACCAAAATGACCAAACCAATGATTAGCAGAATACTACTTGATACCACTTAGCCCTCGCTGAATATTTGCACAATATTATTAAAATTTTTGAAATTATACAGGGATTATTTACAACAACTGACTATGGAAAAATGACTTTTTGATTCTGTATTTTTACTGATAATTTTCAGGCCGCTCTCTTCCATAATGGAATAAATTCCCCGGTTTTTCATGTAGTCTACAAAACTCCTGTGATGGTCGCCGCCGGCCAGCCATTCGACAAGCCGGATAAATGTTTTCCCGAATCCACGGGGCATCCGGTGATTGTAATCCAAAACCACCAGGGCTTTCGCCACACGCTTCATCTCCAACACTATCCGCTTGGCGACCGGACGCGGGAACTGGTGTACCGCCATTGCCATGATACCGACATCAAATTCATTATCCTGAAATTCACTTAAATTCGTGGCATCCGTAACCCGGAATTCAGCATTAGAGATTTTGCTTTTTTGCTGTGTGGATTTGGCCAGGTTGATCATGGATTCCGACAGATCAATGCCGGTAACACGTTGAGCTTTTGCTGCAATTTTTAAAGCCAGAGCGCCGGTGCCGCAAGCCACATCGAGAACACGGCTGTCCGGTGATATGTGCTTCAGGACTTTTTTGTGCTGGTGTTTGAGCAGCGGGTCGATGAGAAACCGGTAGGACCTTCCTTCGTCGATCAAACCGACAATGAATCTTATGGGTTTAGAATATTGATGTTTCAATTTCCGTTGTGAACCTTTCTAAAAATTCCATTCCGAGATAGGAATTCCCTTTTTTATTCAGCCGCGGACTCCAGACAGCGATGGTGTATTTTTCCGGATGGACAGCCACAATGCCACCGCCGACGCCACTTTTTCCCGGCAATCCGACTCTGAAAGAAAATTCGCCGGCTTCATCATAGAAACCGCAGGTCTGCATAATGGCATTGATCCGTTTGGCCATGCTGGTGGAAATTATTTTTTCACCGGCCTCGGGATCAATTATATCAGTAGCCAGGTAGAGGAAGGCTTTTGACAATTCCTCACAACTCATTTCGATAGAGCAAAGATGAAAGTAAAAATCCATCACAGCGTCGATATCATTATCAATATTGCCAAAGGATTTCATCAGATTAATTAGGGCGGTATTGCGGTACCCGGCGGATTTTTCCGATTCCGCGATTTTGGTGGCGTATTGGATGTTCGGCTTATTGGACACTTTTCGCACAAAATTCAGAATTTCTTGTTTGGGATTTTTATAATGGCTTATCAGCACGTCGCAGATTACAATAGCACCGGCATTAATAAAGGGATTGCGGGGAATGCCGTTATCGGTTTCCAACTGGATCAGTGAATTGAACGGCGTACCCGATGGTTCAACTCCGACACGTTTCCATAACTTTTCTTTTTCTAATTTGTAAGCCAGCGTCAATGAAAATACTTTTGCGATGGATTGGATGGAAAATCGTTCCCGGTAATCTCCAAAGTAATGTGTTGCTCCATCAATTGTTGTCAGGTGAATACCAAATTTATCGGGATTGACATTTTTCAATTCGGGAATATAGTCACAGACAGCACCGGACTTTGATTTGGCTTTTATCTCAGTATAAATTTTTTGAAATATTGATTGATAGTCCATCTTTACCAGGTCTCTTCAAAATAAAGATTTAATGATTTCAGATTTGAAAGCAGGAAAGCCACGAAATATTTTAAATAATTTTTCATCATCATTCGTTTCTATATCAGGGTTAACAAATATCCCAGCAATGATCCGCCTAATACCAGGAACGCACTGTTGATTTTTTTAAACCTGAAGGTAATCACAATACTTAACAATGCAATGACCACAGTTCGCCAGTCCGTGAGAGTTTCCCGTCCCATTTTGATAAGCACGGTCAGAATTACAGCTACAGCCCCAATATTGACAGCATCCAAAAAGGCTGACATAATTTTAGAATTTCGTAATTTGGGAATAATTGGATTGACGAGACCCACCAGCAGGAAAGAAGGCAGAAAAATACCAATCGTAGCGGCCAGGGCGCCGTAGAGACCGCCCAGTTGCCACCCGATAAAGGTGGCTGTGGAAAGCACCGGCCCGGGGGTGAATTGCCCCACAGCCACAGCATCCATTATTTGCTCAGTTGTGAGAATTCCTGTTTTTACCAGTTCCGCATCCAGAAAAGCAAACAACACATATCCGCTGCCATAAAGCAAAGCGCCGATTTTCAAAAAAGTGCCAAAAATTCTGATGGTCGCCAGATTAACTTTTGGCGCTGTTTGCAATAGTAAAAGCGGAACAAAAACGCTGGTCATATTCCGGGCATTTTTAATGAAATACAATAACACGCCCGTGAAACCACAGGCGAAAAGGGCCGTGATTTCACTTAACCCCAATAATCCCGCGCCTAAAGTCAGAGTGCCGAGAATGCCAAGTTCCACGCTTTTCAGGGCTTTTTTACCCAGTTTGTAAACAGCGGAAATAATGATAGCGATGACAGCCGGTTTAATGCCGTAAATGAAAGGTTGAACATCAGGCAATTGTCCGTATTGCTGATACAGCCATGCAAAAACAGCGGTGATCACAACCGCCGGAACCAGAAAAGAAATACCGGCCACGAAAAGTCCTGCCCAGCCACCCCGTTCATGGCCGCAGTGCATGGTCATTTCCGTGGAATTCGGCCCCGGAATCAGATTGGTGGCGCCAATAAGGTCGAGAAAGTGTTCCTGGGTCATCCATTTGCGCTTGGTCACCACTTCATCTTCCATCATAGCGATATGAGCTGCCGGACCGCCGAAAGCGATGGAACCCAGTTTAAAGAACAATGCCGCGATTTCTTTGAGATTATTTTCTTTCTTCATCCTTTTTTCTTTTTCCGTTGTATTTTTTAAAAAATGCTTCGATACTATCAGCAATTTCATCGGCGGAAGCATCTTTCAGACCGCCCAGTTCACCGGACTCAAAAGCACCAGACAACTTGTCCATGGCAGCGTTAATGATTTCCCGCTTTTCCTGCAAGGTTTTTATATCTTCTGTTTCCCAATACTCGCCTTCATCATGAACTTCCAGATCATGGAAATATTTTTTCTTCAGATATTTCATCAGTTCCACAATCCAGATATGGACGGAGATTTCCGCGAATTGCGTTTTACAAAACATCCAATCCATGGCCTCGACAGTCTCTTTATCTATAATTGACATTTGTCGGAAAAATGAACTTAACTGGCCGGTTGGATCGACGGTTAAATTGATCGGCTCACTGCCCGGCGGAATGATAGCGATTCCTTTCAGCCCGAGATTTCCGTCCATATGGAGCGACCCGTCTTTAAATTCTTGTGTATACTGTAATTCTTCATTCCAGTCATCATTAAATT
>CAYYMT010000056.1:0-3257 GCA_964472715.1 uncultured bacterium
CATCCCAATAGACCCCATTGATCATAATGTTGAGTTTATCCAGATATTGTGTGAATTTTGATTCATAATGTTCCGGATGGTTATAATAGTCCATTAAATCAAATTTGCCTTCTTTTCGTCTGACCAGGTCTTTTTCTTTGAAGACCACTTTGTAGATACGGTCTTTAGCCAGTTGGGTTTTGTCGGTTGTCAATAATTCATCAGGTGTGAGGGTTTCAACGGGCAGCAGATCAATGATCTCCCGGGCGCCGATGGAGACATTGCCATAGCCGGTCACTCCGATAATGACGGGAAAGGGAAGTCCTTTTGTTCTAATCTCATCATTGACACTGTTGAATTGTTTTTTCGCATCGGCGATATCGTTGTATTCCGTAGCGTATTTGATTTTTTGGAATGGTGTTGAGATGCCTTCCAGCCGCAATTTTTCGCCGTACCCGTAAAAGGAGTCAATCATACCGGCAATACCGGCATATTTCCCGAAAAATACCAGGCGCCTGTTATTTTCATCGAGAATTTTTTCATAGTCGATCAGGGTTGCTCTTTTTTCTAAAATTTTTCTCAGAATCGGAATATTTTCCTTTTGCCCTTTGATGGTGTGGGAAAAAAACATGTATTTTTTGTTTTCCAGAAAAAAATCCACCGGGATTTCTTTGACAGCGATTACCATGTCGCAATCTGACAAATCTTCTGTAACAGTCACCCCGATTTCTTCAAATTCCTTGTCTTTGAATGCCCTGATCTTTGATGGCTGAATAAAAAAATCAAGATCTTTTTCGCTGTTTAATTTTGCAATGTCGGCGGGGACCAGTGGAACGCGTCCCTCCCAAATGTTCTTATCCTCTCGTCTGATACCTATTTTCATATCACCTCCTTCTTGTGCTACAATTTAAATTTTCAGAGGAAAAATGGAAGTCTTTTTTTTACTTTTTTTATGAGGAGAAAAAACAATGAAATAACCATTTGATTTTTCAATATTATATAGGGTAAAAAATAAAAAGCCGTAATTCGAGTAAATTTTCGTAATTGAATTATACTAATATGATTTTTACTATAGTTGCCATTTCCATAAAAAGAGGATGTTTGATTATTTCCACTTCGTAAATAACCATTAACATGTTAAATTACCCGGTTGAAGTGATAAGCTGTAATATTGGAGTTGTTATGCCCTTAAAAATTAATCAGAAAACAATCCCTGAATCAGAAATTTTGGACGAAATGAAAAAAATGCGGGACAAGCATATCGAGATGTACCCGGATATGTCGAAAACCGAGCGGGAAAAATTGCTTTTTGACTGGGCCCGGGAAAATCTGCTGGAACGAGAAATTCTCATCGATTACGCGCAAAAAAATATGTCATTATCAGCGGAAGAGATAAATAAGGAAACCGATAAACTGGACCAGACACTTCCGAAACCGGAATTGGAAACAGAAATTGAAACTATTAAGACCAAACTAAAACTTGAAAAATTGCTGGATCAGCAGAAGCAGAAAGTTAGCGCCATTACTGAAAATAAACTCAAGCAATATTACCGGAAAAATATTGATCTCTATAAAGTTCCGGAGCAGATCCATGTCAAACATATTGTAAAACATCCGCAATCCCATCCTCCGGGTAACGATGAAAATATTTTAGAAATTATGAAAAAGATCAAAGCGGAGTTGGATGCCGGCAAAGATTTTGAAGCGGTGGGCAATAAATATTCCGATTGCGGTGGCCCCGGTCTGGATCTGGGATTTTTTCCCCGCGGGGAAATGGTGCCAAGTTTTGAAGAAGTGGTCTTCAATATGAAAAAAGGGGAGATCAGTGACATTTTTCAAACGGAATTCGGCTATCACATCGCTAAACTTTACGACATTCGCCCGGAGATAACAGCGCCCTATGAGCAGGTTAAACAGCATATTCGCAAAAATATCATTGAAGAAAAAGCAGAACTAGAAATTCAAAAACTGGTGGATTCGGTTAAAACCAATTACCGAATGTCTTATATCGAACCGGAAAATAAAACAAAAAGCGCCACCGCCGGCTTTAGATTTAAGAAACCCCTGGGGTTTGTGCTGGTGAAACCATCCGGCCCGGATTGTAATCTGGCCTGCAACTATTGCTTTTACCTGGAGAAAGAAAAATTGTTCACAGGGAACAAGCATCGTATGAGTGAAGAAATTCTGGAAGAAATGATCAGGCAGGCGGCGGAACAGGCTGAGGGCCGGTTCAATTTCGGCTGGCAGGGGGGCGAGCCCACACTGATGGGACTGGATTTTTTCAAAAAAGCGGTGGAACTGCAAAAAAAATACGGCAAACCAAACCAATTCGGCAACAGTCTGCAAACCAATGGTATTCTGATCAACGAAGAATGGGCGGCATTTCTCCGGGATAACCGGTTTCTGGTGGGGCTTTCGATTGACGGCAAACAACATATTCATGATAGATACCGAGTGAATAAAAATGGTTTAGGCACCTGGCAAAAAGTCAAGGAAACGGCGCAGCTGCTGCTGGCCAAAAATGTCATGGCCAATTCCCTCTCTGTGGTAAATGATTATTCGGTGAATTATCCCGGAGAAACCTATAATTTTCTTAAATCTCTGGGATTCAGACATATGCAGTTTATTCCCATTGTAGAATCGGCAGAAGACGGCAAGAAAGCCGCACCCTATTCCACCAGCGCGGAAAAATACGGACAATTTTTATGCAAAATCTTTGATCTCTGGAAAGCCGATTTTAAGGATGGGCATCCGACTATTTCCATTCGTCTCTTTGACGCGGTGTTTCACAAGTATGTGGGCATGGAAGCGCCGGAATGTACGCTGCATGAAGAATGCGGCATTTACACTGTCGTAGAACATAATGGCGATGTTTATTCCTGCGACTTCTTCGTGGAACCGGAATGGAAATTGGGTAATATTATGGAGAATGATCTCCTGGAAATGCTCAATTCCGAAAAACAGGACAAATTCGGCAAACTCAAGAAAGACCTGCCAAAACCCTGCCTCAATTGTGAGTGGCTGCAGTATTGCCATGGCGGCTGCACCAAGGACCGGATCCGTGACCCCCGGGATGAGAATATGACCCATTTCTGTGAAGCTTATAAGATGTTTTACAAACATGCCGACAAAACCTTTAAAAAACTGGCCCTGAATTTCAAAGGCGAACAGGTACCCGCCAGGCCGGATTCGGCGGAATCCGTAAAATCAGATGAAAAGGTTGGCCGGAATGATCCCTGTCCCTGCGGCAGTGGCAGGAAATATAAGAAGTGTTGCGG